>JAYUIZ010000732.1:0-1478 GCA_043765595.1 Lysobacter sp.
CCATGACGCACGGCCCCATTGCTGGGCGGTCGGCGGGTTCTCTTCCCTTTGTCCCGCCTCCGGACCGAGTACGAATCGAGCGTATGAATCAGGAACACACCCCGCAGGACGACCAAACCACTGTGCCGGCCGGCACCGCCCAAGCCGACATCGAGACCGACAACAGCCCTGAGGCCATTATCGAAGCCCTCAAGGCCGACATGGAGCAGCTACGCGCCGAATCCCTGCGCGAACGCGCCGACCTGGAGAACCAGCGCAAGCGGTTGGCGCGCGAGGTCGACATGGCCCGCAAATTCGCCAACGAGCGCCTGCTGGGCGACCTGCTGCCGCTGTTCGACAGCATGGAAGCCGGCCTGGCCGCAGCGGCCGAAGGCGATCCACTGCGCGCCGGCATGGAGCTGACCCTGCGCCAGTTGCACCGTATCGCCGAAGCCAACGGCCTGCTGGAAGTGGCGCCGGCCTCGGGCGATGCCTTCGACCCGGAGCTTCATCAGGCGATGAGCATGGTCGATGCCCCCGGCGTTGCGCCTGGCGCCGTCTTGCAGACGTTCCAGAAGGGTTATCTGCTTAACGAGCGTCTGCTGCGGCCGGCGCTGGTAGTCGTGGCAAAGCAGGACTGAGGGCCTCATGTAGGAGCGGCTTCAGCCGCGACTGCCGCTGCGGCGAACCCTGATCGCAGCTGAAGCCGCTCCTGCAAAAGCCTTGCTCACAACGCGTGCGGCGCTTGAAACCCGGGCGCCGGCCCCCACAAACAGTCCATCGGTGGCTGCGGGCCGCCAAAGACATCAGAACCACATCCAGAACCAACCCCGGACCCGATCCGGGTTTCCAGAGGAATCACATCATGGGCAAGATCATCGGCATCGATCTGGGCACGACCAATTCGTGCGTCGCGATTATGGAAGGCGGCAAGGCCAAGGTCATCGAGAACAGCGAGGGCGACCGCACCACGCCGTCGATCGTGGCGTACACCAAGGACGGCGAAGTCCTGGTCGGCGCCAGCGCAAAGCGTCAGGCCGTCACCAATCCCAAGAACACCTTCTACGCGGTAAAGCGCCTGATCGGCCGCAAATTTACCGACGCCGAAGTGAAGAAAGACCTCGACCTGGTGTCGTACGCCATCGTCGAGCACAACAACGGTGACGCGTGGGTCGCGACTAGCGACGGCAAGAAACTGTCGGCGCAGGAAGTGTCCGCGCGCATCCTCGAAAAAATGAAGAAGACCGCCGAAGCCTATCTCGGTGAGACCGTGACCGAAGCGGTGATTACGGTGCCGGCGTACTTCAACGACAGCCAGCGTCAGGCCACCAAAGACGCCGGCAAAATCGCCGGTCTCGACGTCAAGCGCATCATCAATGAGCCCACCGCTGCGGCCTTGGCCTACGGCATGGACCGCAAAGGCCCAGCCGGCGGCGGCGATCGCAAAATCGCGGTCTACGATTTGGGCGGCGGCACCTTTGACGTGTCGATCATCGAAA
>JAYUIZ010000733.1:0-4133 GCA_043765595.1 Lysobacter sp.
TGCGCGGTTTTGGTCCACAGGTATGCGGTCATCGGGTTCTTCCTTATGCATAGGGCGGATATGACGATAGCAGAACGGGTCTGCTGGCCCCGAAACCGGCCAGTCGGTGACGGCATCGTCCATCGGCTGCCGTATGGTGTCACTTCAGCGTGCGAATGACTCTTGAAAACGTCTATAAGGGAGAACCCGATGACCGCATACCTGTGGACCAAAACCGCGCATCTGGTCTTCGTGATCGCCTGGATGGCGTCCGTCTTCTATCTGCCGCGGATCCTGCTCAACATCGCTGAGGTTGGCGATGCGCCGGCCGTGCGCGAGCGGCTGGTATTGATGGGTCGCAGGCTGTATCGCTTCGGCCATATCATGTTCGGCATCGCGCTGGTGTTCGGTCTGGCGCTATGGCTGCACTTTGATATCCGCGGCGGCTGGATGCACGCGAAGTTGACGCTGGTGGCGCTGTTGCTGGCTTACTTCATAGTCTGCGGCCGCTGGCTGAAGGGCGTCGACAAGGGGCGCGCGCTGCCGTCCGCTAAGGCGATGCGCTGGATCAACGAGCTTCCTGTATTCGTGCTGATCGCGATTGTCTATCTGGTGCTTGCGAAGCCGTTCTGAGGCTTCCGGATGCGGTAGCGGCCTGAAAGCCGCTCTGAACGTTCGCGGCAGTCCGTCATTGCGTGCCCCGTTTCATGGCGCTTTGTCATCCCGAATCCCGGCTTCATCGGGTGAGGGATCTGCTTTCCGCTGTGAAAAAAACAGTGAAACGGATCCCTTCATGGCCTGCGCCCATGTCCGGGATGACAGTACGTGCGATACGGGCGAATCACTTCGTCCTGAATGCTTCCGGCTTCGGCAAAGTCACCGGCACGCCGTCGGCGTTGCAGAGTTTTGCCGCGCACAGGCGTTGGCGTAGCACGGGCGTGGCCTGCAGCAGGATGTGGAAGATCGCGTTCTGCTCCACTGTGCCGCGCACCGCTTCCGCGCCGGGGCCGCGCGCCCAGATGCCCACATCGTCGCCACCGTGGCTTTCGTTCGCCATCGGAACGGTGGATTCCTGCATGTAATCCGGATGTTCGGTATCCACGTCGGCGAGATTCGGCCGTCCGTCCTTCGCTACCTGATAGCCGCTGACTTCGTGCAGGAAGGTCTTCGGCCCCTCGGCCTGTTGGTCGGTGGCGCCGACATGGCCGGGACCGTTGGCATAGCTCAGAGTGGTGTAGGGCAGGCCGGTGGCATCGGTCGCGAAGCCGCCGGGGCTGCCGCCTTCGCCGCTGCTGCCCCTGACCTTGCCCAGGATGGGATTGCCGCGGACCGGATAGCCGGCGAAGGTCATCGTATGCGCATGATCGGCGGTGACCAGGATCAGGGTGTCGTCGGCCGAGGTCATTTGTGCAGCCACCGCGACCGCTTCGCTCATCGCGATGGTGTCGGTCAGCGCGCGGTAGGCGTTGCCGGAATGGTGGGCGTGGTCGATCCGGCCGGCTTCGACCAGCAGCACGAAGCCCTGCGGGTTGCCGCGCAGGCGTTCGATCGCGCTGCGGGTCATCTCCGCCAGCGAGGGCTCGCCGGCCTTGTCTTCCGGTCGATCGTGTTCGTACTGCATGTGGCTGGGCTCGAACAGCGCCAGCAGCGGCGCGTCCTTCGGTGCGGCCGCGAACTGCGCAGCGTTCCAGACGTAATGGCCGGTGGGATGGCGGCGTTTCCATTCGGCCACCAGGTCGCGGCCGTCCAGGCGCAGACCGACCTTGTCGTCGTATTCGGGATCGCGCTCGGTCGGCGGGAAGAAATTGCTGCGGCCGCCGCCCATCAATACGTCGGGGCCCGTGCCGTAGGACGATTCGATCAACTGCCGCGCAATGTCGGTGCATCCGGCGTCGACGGCGTCCTGCGGCATCTCGGCGTCGTTCTCCCAATTGCGGTGGGGCGTATGGGCGAACGTCGCGCCCGGGGTGGCATGGGTGACACGGGTGGTGGTGACCACGCCGGTAGCCAGCCCGGTGCCGGCCGCCAGCTCCCACAGGCTCAGCATCTGCGAACGCAGCGCGCCGGGGCAGTCGCCCAGCCTGGGCTCCTGACCGATGCCGAGTACGCCAGTGCGGGTCTTCACGCCGGAGGCCATCGCGGTCATGGTGCCGGCGGAGTCCGGCGTCTGGGTGTCGGTGTTGTAGGTCTTGCTCAGCGCGGTGTGCGGGAACTGCTCCCAGCTCAGTGCGTTCTCTTCGCCCGGCCCGCCTTTGCTCTGGCCGTCCAGGATCCGCGCCGCGGCCACCGTGGGCAGGCTCATGCCGTCGCCGACAAACAGGATCACATTCTTCGCCCTGCCGGACATCGCGCCGCGCTCGGCGGCCTGCGCAGCGCCCGCGCGGAACCACCAGGCCGGGGTTTCGCCCTCGGGGTGGCGGATCTGCGGGACATCAATGGCAGCGACCGTCGGTGCGTTGCCCTGCGGGGCGATGCCTGCCGTCGTGCGTGGCGCGGTGGCGCAAGCGCTGGCCGCGAGCGTACAGGCCAAGGCAAGCAGTGCGTGGCGAAAGGACACGTGACGATGAGACATGGGCGCTGGCGTCAGGGCGGAAACTGCGATTATGCCCGGCCAACGTTGCAATCATGGAATGCGGTCCTGCCCCGCGGATGCTCGCCCAGGCTGCCGCGCTCGGCTATCGTGCGTCATCGTTATTTTTGGGCGCGCAGCGCGCCGGAGACCGTTCATGCGCCTGATCTCGGCCTGGTTCCGCATTCCGTTCTGGCAGCGCGTGCTCGCCGGCTTCGTCCTCGGCGGCCTGGCGGGCTGGCTGATGGGCCCGGCGGCCGAGACCTGGTTCGGCCCGCTCGGCGAGCTGTACGTCACCCTCATCAAGATGATCGCGTTCCCGCTGGTGTTTTTCGCGGTGATCAACGCGGTGGCTTCGCTGCACGGGCAGAAGTCGATGGCCGCGCTGGGCGGCCGCACCTTCATGTGGTTCGCAATTACCGCTGTGCTGGCGGTCGGCGTGGGGCTGGCGGTGGGCACGGTGATGCAGCCGGGCCTGGTGCAGATTCCGCTGGCGGTCGATCCCAGCTACGTGCCCAAGGACATCCCCAGCCCGGTGCAGGTGCTGCTGAACGTGGTGCCGTCCAATCCGTTCTATGCGCTGAGCGGCATCGGCGAAGTGAAGAATGCGGCCGGCGAGACCGTGCTGCGGGCTGGCAAGGGCTCGATCCTTCCGGTGATCTTCTTCGCCGGACTGATCGGCTTTGCGATGGTGAAACTCGGCGGAAAAGTCGCGCTGGCGCGCAAGCTGGTAGGAGAAGCCGCAGAGATTTCGATTCAGCTCACGCGCTTCGTGCTGGAGATGACCCCGATCGGCACTTTCGGCCTCATCGCTTCGTTGGTCGGCGCCTATGGCTTCGACAAACTGCTGCCGCTCGGCAATTTCGTGCTGGCGCTGTATGTCGCTTGCGCGATCCACATCATCGTGGTCTACAGCGGCCTGCTGATGGCGCACGGCCTCAACCCGCTGAAATTCTTCCGCGGCGCCGCGCCGGGCATGCAGGTGGCGTTCGTCAGCTCGTCGAGCTTTGCCTCGCTGCCGTCGTCGCTGCGCAGCGTCACCCACAACCTCGGCGTCAACAAGGACTACGCCGCGTTCGCGGTGCCGCTGGGCGCCAGCATCAAGATGGACGGCTGCGGCGCGATCTATCCAGCGCTGTGCGCGGTGTTCATCGCTCAATACACGGGCATCCCGCTCACGCCCGAGCAATACCTGATCGTGCTGATCGCCTCGGTGCTGGGCAGCTTCGGCACCGCCGGCGTGCCCGGTACGGCGGTGGTAATGGCGACCGTGGTGCTGAGCGCCGCCGGCCTGCCGCTGGAAGTGATCGGCTACCTGTACGCCATCGACCGCGTGCTCGACATGATGCGCACCATGACCAATGTCACCGGGCAGATGCTGGTGCCGGTACTGGTGGCGAAGGAAACGGGGCTGCTCGACCGCGAGATTTACGAACGCGCGCCGACCAATGTGGGGATCGAGGAAGAGACGGCGACCTGAGCGATCGAATCGATGCCACCGGTGGCTGGCGAGGGTGATGCGCGCAGCAGGGCGTGAAACTGGTGGTTCCCGCGTCGGAAGTGGTCGGGTTCTTTCCCGCGCGGG
>JAYUIZ010000734.1:0-4132 GCA_043765595.1 Lysobacter sp.
GGGCCCCACAGCGCTTTGGCGGCGTCGGCCATGGGCGCGGTAGAGGTCATCGCGACCTCTGGCGGTACCAGGCCCAGCACCGCGGTGCATGCAAGGATCGTGGCGATGCCGGCGAGCAGGGTGCCGATCAACGTCGCGCGCGGAATCGTGCGTTCGGCGTCGCGGATCGCGCCCGCAGGCACGGTGGCGGCTTCCAGCCCGAGAAAGGCCCACAGGGTCAGCGCGACAGTCATGTGCAGCGCGCCGAGGCGCGTGCCGGGGGCATCGGCTTTCGCGGCCGCAGCGATAGCGTCCGCTTCGCTAGCGAGCAGAGAGGTGTCCAGCCACCAGATCGCGATGCCACCGAACAGCAGCAGCGGTAGCAGTTTGAGCACGGTGGTGACGATCTGAAGGCGGCCGGCTTCGCGAACGCCGGCCAGATTGATAGCGGCGCAGATCCACAGCGCGGCCAGCGCGCATGCCGCACCGCGGAACGGCGTAGCGACCAGCTCGGGAACGAGGCTGCCGAGACTACCTGCGAAGGCGACCGCGATCGCCGCGTTCGCGCACCAGATCGAAATCCAATAGCTCCATGCGATGACGAAGCCGATGGTGTCGCCGAAGGCCTCGCGCGCATAGGCGTAAGGCCCGCCTGCCTGCGCGCCGCGCGCGGCCAGCCGTGAGAACGTCAGCGCCAGCAGCAATGCGCCGCCGAGCGTGATCGCCCAGCCGTAAAGGCTCAACCAGCCGTACGGCGCCAGCGACGCCGGCAGCAGGAAGACGCCGCTGCCGACCATGCTGCCCGCGACCAGCGCGATCGCCGACCAGAGGCCGAGCGGCCGCGGCGTTGGGTTCACCTGCGAAGCCGCGCATCACTCCGGTCGATGGCGCCGGTTCGTCCCGCACCGGCAGGTGCCGATGCAGCAGGGGCGGCGGGGGCGGCAGCCGGTTTGGCCGCCGCCCGCGGCCGCACGATCGCACGCGCGCCCTCCGCGGCTTCGGCCTGCGGCTCGAGATACTGTTTGATGCTGGGGAAATCCACGTCCAGCCGCGAGTAATAGTCGCGATTCTGCGTATTGCCCAGCGAGCCGGCATTGCTGCAGGATGCGCTGCCGCCAAACAGCCCGCCGCGCAGCACGTAACCGCGCGGCCCGAGCGTGAAGAGCCCCGAACCGCTGCTGCCGCCTTCGGTGGTGCCGGTCAACCAGCCGACGGTGATACTTTCGCCGTCCTTGGTGATGCTCTGGCCGCCGGACACTTTCTTCGAGTCTCCACGCGGGTGGTGAATCGCCAACACACTGCTGCCGTCGGCGATAGGGGCCGCATTCCAGCCTGCGAAATAGGCGCTCGCAGGCGGCGCGTTGTTCAGGCGCATCAGCATGCCGTCGGTCAGGTGGTTCGAATACAGATAGGTCGCGCCGCCGCTGATCTGGGTGGTGACCGCGGAAGTGAGATTGCCGCACGCGGTCGCATCGTAATTCCAGATGGTGTTCAGGGTGTTGGCGACCGTCTGTATCTGGCTCGGCACCGGCGCCACGTTGGTGTTGCTGGAAAAACAGTGGTTCGCGGCATGGAAATACGGAACCTGCGTCACCGGAACGGTGTCCGCCAACAGGGTGCCGGTACAGATGAACGTGCTGGAACCCACGACAAAACGCATGTGCGCGACCGCGTTCTTGGCGTCGACGAAGGCCTGACCCAACGCGTTCACGCGGCAGATGGTGTCAACATTGCAGGAGCCGGATTCGCCGATCTTCTCGATGATCTTGTAGCTGTTGCGGCTATCGGCGATGAGGTGCGAGAGCACCGGCGCGTCCACCCGCACCGCGAACGCGGGCACGCCGCGCGGACGGAAGATTTCGATGATCTGGGTGTCGCCGTCGGTATTCGGTGTCCAGAACAAGCCATTGGAACCCGGCAGGCGTTTGGTTTCCGCGCCGGTCATCTTCGCGACCACTTCCGACGGCCGTGCCGAACCGCCGAAACGCAGTTCGGCACGGCTGTCCAAGCGACTTACATCCAGCCCAACGCGCAGTGCGAGCGCGTCCATCGAACGGATCTCGACCTTGGCGACAAAGCCGCCGGCGACGGGTCGCCAGCTCAGGGCCGACAGCCGGCGCTGCAGGCCTTCCTGCGAGGCCTCGCGGCCGATGCCGATCTGGGTGGCTTTCAGGCCCGGCGCCTGGTTCTTGCGCTGAAGATCAAGCAGGCGCGAGGTCGCCATCTCGCCGTATTGCAGCCTGGCGACGTTCGCGGCCGGGTAGGCGGTCGCGCGCCAGTACAGAGCCTGCGCGGGAGCGGTCGCGCTAGGTTCGCCTGCGGCTTGGCCCGCCGATGCGGCGGCATTCGTCTTGGGTGCAGCGGCCAGTGTCGGGCCGGAAGCGACCAGCGCGGGCGCGGCCAGCGCGAGCATGAGGGCGATGCAAAGTCGGGTGTTATGCATGATGTTCTTCGCTGTCTTGAGTGATGGGCGATGAGTGGCGGCGATGGCGCTGTCCGTGGCGACCGTCCTTGAAGAGTGCCGATTATGCGTCGCGATACGTGCGGCGCAACAGTTCGTGGAAATGGTGCACCGCATTCTCGCGCAGCGGGTTAAGGCGGCCAGCTTCGTACGAACCGGACGCCAGCCCGCGCTGCACGTCTTCGCAAATGGTGATGTCCTCGTCCTGGACCACCTCGCTGAACGACAGATCCGCCTCGCGGCGCGCGCGGCCGGCATGGGAATCGTCCGGTGCGTAGTAGAAATCGAATTCCACACGGCAACGGTCCGCGCCTTTGGGGATGATGCGGTTGGTCTGCAGCCGCCCGGGCAGGATGTTCAGCATCGTGTTCGGCCACAGCCAGTAATACAGCGCGTCGCCGCTGCCGTAGAGGCCCTCGCCCCCGCTCTCATCGGTATTCACAAGCGGGCTGAACTGGAACGAATACCACTCCGCGGTTTCGGTCACGTAGCTGCGGTAATCCAGCAGTCGGTTCAGCTCCGGATGGATATGCGGAATGTGGTATCCCTCGAGATAATTATCGACATACACCTTCCAGTTGCAGGCGATGTCGTAACCGACGCGATGATGGTGACCGTAGGCATCGAGCCGGCGCTCCGTGCCGATGCGCGCATCGATGCCGGCGACGAAAGCCTCGAACGGCGGCGCCCGCGACGCGTCCACAGCCGCAAACACCATGCCTTGCCATACGCGAACCGCGAGTTGCGGCAAGCGAATGTCGCCTACGTCGAAATCGGTCGCACCGGTCATTTCGGTTGCATTGCGCAACTGGCCGTCCAGCGCATAGGTCCAACCGTGATACCGACAGCGCAGCGCCTTCGCACCCAGCCCATCACACTGCGCCAACGGCCCCGCGCGATGCCGGCACACGTTGTGCATCACCCGGATCACCTCGTCCTCACCGCGTACCGCGATCACCGGCAGCCCGCCCAGATTGGCGATGGCGTGATCCCCGGCATTTCGCAACTGGCAGACGTGTGCGATCAGCTGCCAGCAGCGGTCGAAGATCAGCTTGCGGTCTTGCGCCGCGACTGATGGATCGGTGTAGAACCGGGCGGGTAGGGCGGTGGCGTGGGTGAGGGGTTGGGGGGTTAGGTCGGTGGTACGGGCGTCGGTGTTCATCTCCCGAGTATCGCGCAGCTTTTAGGGAAATGTCAGCCGATCCAGCCTCGAATCGCGGCGGTTAGCCGCCGCGATTTCTACGGCCGGGCCTTCAGCCACCGCTGCGCAGTCCAGCCTGGGCCTGGCCCATCAGGGCCGCGACCGCCTCCAGACCCAGCTCACGCCCGATGGCATGCCGGATGGTCAGGGCGCACACCTCCCAGACCACGCCGTCGCGCAACGCGTCTGCAGTAAGTCGAGGGGCCAAGCCGTTGCCGCGCAGCCGCAGCGCGACTTCGTTCTGATATGCAGCCAGCACCTCGAAGTCGGGATGATCGAAGCCCAGATCGGCATCCAGCGACTGCCCAGGCCGCAGCCGCTTCGCCGGTGTGCCGGACACCCCGGCGATATGCATCAGCGTGTCGCGCACTGCAGCGACCAGTCGTTTGTCGTCGTCCATGGCGTTCTCCCGGCGCATTGCGTCAGCGCAACAGATCGTCGAACGACACGCCGAAATAGCGCGCCAGCTCGCGAGCGATGCGGAAACGTAC
>JAYUIZ010000735.1:0-13714 GCA_043765595.1 Lysobacter sp.
TCAAGCTTATCGACGTCTATCCCAACGACGTATCTGAAGACGCCGCGCAGGGCGCAAAACCATCGATGGCCGGCTATGAACTCCCCATCGGCATCGAAATCTTTCGCGGACGTTATCTGAAGAGCTTCGCCAAACCCTCTCCACTGACGCCCGGCGCGGTGGAGCGCTACACCTGGAAACTGCCGGACGTCGACCACGTGTTTCTTCCCGGCCATCGCATCATGGTGCAGGTGCAATCGACGCTGTTCCCGCTGTACGACCGCAATCCGCAGACCTATGTGGAGAACATCATGTCCGCGCGCAAGCACGATTACCAATCCGCGACGCAGAGCGTGCGGTTCGGTGGCGATCATGCCAGCGCGGTGGTCTTACCCGTTGTGCCAAACGAATAAAGCAAGACGCAACTCGAATTCGAGACGAGCGCCGTTTTCCATCCATCCAGGACCACGATCCCATGAACGCAATCCGTAACGCCGCCGACCGACGCTTGCCTGTCACCGTCCTTTCCGGCTTTCTCGGCGCGGGCAAGACCACTCTGCTCAATCACGTCCTGCGCAACCGCGAGGGGCTGCGGGTCGCGGTGATCGTCAACGACATGAGCGAAATCAACATCGATGGTGCTTTAGTTCGCGATGGCGGTGCCGAGCTCTCGCGCACCGAAGAACAACTGGTGGAGTTCAGCAACGGCTGCATCTGCTGCACGCTGCGCGATGATCTGCGCAAGGAAGTGAAGCGGTTGGCCGAAGCCGAGCGATTCGACTATTTATTGATCGAGTCGACCGGTATTTCAGAGCCGATGCCGGTGGCGGCCACGTTCGCGGTGCGCGATGAGGACGGCTTCTCGCTGGCGGATGTCGCGCGCTTGGACACGATGGTCACCGTGGTCGACAGCGCGAGCTTCGCCCGCGACTATTGTTCGCCTGATCTTCTGCGCGACCGGGGTCAGGCCGCCGGCCCGGATGATGATCGCGGTTTAGTGAATCTGCTGGCAGAGCAGGTGGAATTCGCCGATGTCATCGTACTCACCAAAGCCGACGTTGCCCATGCTGAAGCCCTCGCCCAGACCCATGCGATGGTGCGTGGACTCAACCGGGATGCGCACGTTATCGAAGCCGAGCACGGCGTGCTCACACTCGATGCCATCCTCGACACTGGCCGCTTCGATTACGCGCGCGCGCAACTGGCGCCGGGTTGGATCAAGGAGCTGCGCGGCGAACACACCCCGGAGACAGAGCAATATGGCATCGCCAGCTTCGCGTATCGCGCGCGCCGACCGTTCCATCCCCGTCGGTTCTATGATTTGGTCGAACGCGGCGGGCTGGACGGTGTGATTCGCAGCAAGGGGTTTTTCTGGCTGGCGTCGCGCATGGACTGGGTGGGTGAGCTGTCGACGGTGGGCGGTTCAATCATGCATCGCGCTGCGGGCTTTTGGTTCGCGGCGCGGCATCGCGTCGATATCGACAAAGCCGGAGGCCCGCTGCCGGAGTTTCCGCTCAATCCACCTGCACCGCTCACCGAGCAGGGCTGGTTGCGCATGCTGTCCACGATGTGGACAGCGCCCGCACCTGATGCTTCCGAAGTGCGCGATCCAGCCGAGTATGCGGCGATGCGCAAGCTGTGGGATCCACTGTGGGGCGACCGTCGCCAAGAGCTGGCGATTATCGGCATTGATCTCGACCAGGTGCGGGTCCGCGCGCGTCTGGATACCTGCCTGCTTGATGATGCGGAAATGCAGATGAGCCCACTGGCTTGGCAGCACTTCGAAGACCCCTTCCCGCGCTGGCGTCGCGAGAGTCCCGACGCTTGATGGCGATTGACAGCACCGACCCCCCTGCTCTTTCTCCCCGGATCTGACCATGATCTGCCTCGCTTATGCTTCACGCATGCAGTCTTGCCGCACTGCTGTGCACTGCGATCCTTGCCTTGCCCGCCGCGGCCGCTGGTGGGCAGGTCGAACCCTCGCCGTGGACCGGCGAAGCCGTACCCGCCGCGGCGCTATGCGTGCGAATCAAGGCCTGGGGATAGGTCACGGGGCTGCCGGCCGTTGCCGGTTTCAGTGGCTCATCCTGACACCTTGAAACGCCGTTGGCCGCGCCGGAGCATAAGCGGGCTGCTCTGTAAAACCCCCTGTAAATGCAAGCACAGAAGGCAGCGCAAACGAGAGCACAGCCGATCGCAGGCGGCTGGATCATGGGAGTGCTGGAACGCCTATGGGGCATGAGCAAAATAAACGATAATGATTATTATTAACTTATGTTATACTGTAACACTTAAGCTCCCACACCTCGGATTTCCCATGCGCCTCAATGTGCTTTCAGTTACGATTTTTTGTGTTCTTTTGGCCCCTCACGTGCAGGCGCAAGAGGCACAACCTGTGCCACCTGCGCAGCAACTGGACAAAGTCGAAGTGACCGGCGTCCGCGCCCGCTTGCAGCAGACAGGTCGCCTGGCTGACACGATCGAGAAGACTGAGCTCATCACCCGCGATGATCTTGATCGTCGGCAGGCAGGCTCGCTTGCCCAGGCGATCGACAACACTGCGGGAATTCGCGTGCAGAACGAATGCTCGATGTGCGGGATCAAGCGGGTCATGATCAACGGCATGAAGGGTGAGCAGACCACCATCTTGGTGGACGGTGTGCCCATGCACTCGGTAGTCTCGAGTTACTACGGGATTGATGCGATCACCTCCAGCGGGATCGGAGCGATCGAAATCGCGCGCGGGCCAGGGGCCGCGCTCTCCACGCCGGAAGCGATCGGCGGCGCAATCAATATCATCAGTGAACGCGGCACCGCCAACGGGATGCGCAGCGATGTGTCGGTCGGCAGCGACGGCTACCGCCGCGCCTCAGTGACCGCCACCGGACTGACTGAAGATGGCCGTGGAGAGGGCGTGGTTTCGGTGCAATACGACAACATCGACCGCTTCGACGGAGATGGCAATGGCGTCACTGAAAGCCCGGAGCTGACCAATCGCGGCATCACCCTGCGCGGCAGCTACGATGTCAGTGACCGTGACAACCTGGAAGCGCGCTTCGCTGTTTATCGTTCGGAAGTCTTCGGTGGCCCCGTTTCTGCCAGTCGCAGCGAGGTCTTTGCTGGCGCGGCCTCCGGCGTGGTCAGTGATCCGTGGAATCTCTTTGCGGGCGGCGATGTGCGTCAGCGTTTTACCGGATTGGCCTACGAAACTGCCGAAATCATAGATACGGAACGTCAGGAGGGCATGCTGCGCTGGATTCGTCAGCTCAACGACAGTGGCGACAACCTGCAGTTGACTGGCAGCGTAGTGCAGCATGGACAACAGTCGATCTATGAAGGGTTCGACTACGACAATGATGATGACATTCTCTGGCTCGACGGCAGGTACAGCGTAGGTGTCGGAAAAGGCCACCTGCTCAGTCTGGGCCTCAACTTGCATCATGAAAAAATGCGCAGCGAATCAGCCGCGCTTGAAGCGATTCAAGCGATCGACCCCACTGTGCGTGGCGACAGTTTCGATTATCGGGCCGCCGGTGCCTATGCTCAGGCGGACTTTATATTTGGCGAGAACGTGGAGCTGTCGCTTGCCGGTCGTTTCGACCGGATCACGACCGACTATATCGAGCAGCCGGGCGGTAAAGAGATTGATCGCACTCTGTTTTCGCCACGCGGCCTGCTGAAGTGGCGGCATGGTGAGGCTTGGACGTCGCGTTTTTCGGCGGGCCGCGGCTATCGCGCACCGCTGAGTTTCTTTGAAAGCGACCATGGCCTGCTGGACGCGGGCTATGAGGTAGAGGTCGATGATCTCGAACGCTCCCTCTCATTCGGCTATTCACTCAGTTATGCGAAGGAAGCTACCGCCGCAACCCTTTCGCTCAACACCACCGCAGTTGATAAAAGCGCCTTTATCGACTTCGATGGCCCGCGGCCGATCCTTCGCAATTCCGATGAGAAGGTGCGCGTCGATACCTTCGACGTCCAGTTCAGCCACCAATTGACCGAGCACTTCTCCTTTGGCGGGGGCGGAGAACTCTTTCGTTATGACCAGCCGTATCGTGCGACGTTTGCAATTGCGCCGATTGAAGAGCGTATGCGTATCTTCGGCGATTACAATGGCCATGGTTGGTCGGCATATACGCAGATGACCTGGGTGGGCGAACGCGATTTGTCGCGCTATGACACCGCTGATCGTTTCAATGTACAAGCGCCGGACGGTAGTTTGAGCGCTCCTAAAGGCACCCGGGCATCCAGCTATATCAGCCTGGATGCGCGCGTGGAACGGACATTCGGCGAACATTGGTCGGTCTACATCGGCGGCACCAATCTGACCGACTACAACCAAGCAGAAGACGAAGAATCTCCGCTGTTCTTCGATGGCAGCGGCGGTTACGACGTGGTCCACATCTATGCGCCACTGCGCGGACGTGTACTGTATGCGGGCGTGCGCTGGCAATGGTGAGGTGCGTGGTGACTTACACCACAATTCGATTAGTCCACTGGCTGATCGCAGCACTGATGTTATCAACCGCCTGCGTTGCTGCATCGGCTGCGGCCGCACCTTCCTTAGCAGGTTTATCGCTACAGACAATCGACAAGCCACACGCACAGGTCGAATTAGCCCAGAAAGTAGCCATCGTCGTTATCGTCGTGTTTGAGAACGAATGTCACTATTGCTTAACGATGATGCGCACGGTTCAACGCGTCGCCGATGCACGCGGATGGGCGCCAGTTGCGGTCGGCGTCGGGCCGTCGCGGCAAGCCCTGAGCGATTGGGCCAAGCGTGCGAACGTTCGCATGCCTGTGGTGCATGCAGACAAACGCTTTCTGGCGCGGATTGGTGGAGTCAAGGTAACGCCATTGACGCTCGTTGTTGATACTTGCGGGAATATCCGCCGCCGCATTGTTGGCAGCGTCGATGATGCGATGCTTGAATATAGAGAATCTCTTGCAAAACTAGCCGATGCGACCGAACTTAGTGCCATTGATGAGAGCAAAATAGATTGCGCGGGTGTTGCCACTGAAGCTATGACGCATGTTTTGAAATAGCATCATCGCCCGTCAGATGCATTGGGTTTGAGCTACGCCGCTGCAGCACATTGGGCGAATGTATGTTTTCGCGTGCGTTTGCCGAGTCTGCGCGGCGAGACCTGCCAGCGCGGGTGCACGAAGCACTGACTCGTCGTGAGTTGGGCGATGCGCTGATCGTCCATGTCTCGCGTAATTTCGTTCGTTTGTAATGATGACGTTGGCCTCTCGCGCAGCAGCATGCGTGGTGCGGACCAAGGTGATAACCCACATGCATATCCGCCCCATACTGGCGCTGCGCCAACCAACTACTGCGCCTGATGACACAAGCAGTTGCAGCAGAATCAGCAAGCCAACGTGCGGACGCCCTCCCGCTGGCAGCTCAGACGGCTGATCCAGGGTGTTGCAACAGCACAGGCAACCAATCTTCTCTTGCGGTGAAGCGGGACTTCAGCTTCTCCATGATCGAAGCTTTGTCCGATGCGATCAGTGAATGATGCGCAGGTTGATCGGTTCTTCGTCGCGCAATTCTTCGACGTGGATGGAGCCACCGCGCTCGCGGACTTCAACAGCTGGGCCGGGCAGTGTGCTGAAAAGCGGCTCATAGTCTTCGGTGTCGTTTTCCTCCGAATAACGGTTGCCGCTGAGAATGCTGTCGCCGCTGTCGCGGTTGCCAGGCGAAGCCGGCAACTGTATCGCTTGCCGGTTCGCCATTAATTGACCCCATCCGCCGAACGCGGCATGTCCAGGCCCCGTGCCACCGTCGAGATTGCAGGCGGCTGCGGGCATACAGAGCGCTACCCCGAGCGCCAAGACTAGCAACCGTGGGCGTCGTTTTTCTACAGGCGTCATCGGTGTTTTCATTGTCGGGTCCTGTGGCGTTAGAGAGCATTATTCCCGGATGCGTTCGATGCGCTCGAAGTCCAGGGTATATACCGCAGTTGCAACCTTATTCTTGGTTTTGGTCACGCGCAAGGTGCCGGTTACGTAGTGAGCCTCCCACAATTCGCCGATCTTGATCGGCGTCTTGGGTTTGATATAGACGATCTGATTCGGCGGTGGCGGTGGCATGTGGATGCAAGCGCCGAAGTACGGGACCAGGAACATATCCACGACTTCCCGCTTGCCGTTGGTCGTGATCGGCACAAGATACCCGGGCAACTTGCCGCGAACGCCGTCCATCTTCGCTACTGTGCGCTCGCTGGTGAAAATCGCATCGGCTGCGCCTCCGCTATGGTCAATGCTGCCGGCCATACGTTCCAGCGCTTTCAATTCGTCGGCGGGCATCATTTCCAGCCAGTCGATTTCGCGTGGTGCCGAACCTGCTGTCGCCAGTATCGGCAACAACAGCAGTGCGGGCATAAGCCTGCGCCAGAAAGAGCCTGAAAGGCCGTGCTTCGGCGTAGCGAACATGGAAATGTGGTTCATGGGCTTGTTCTCGTCGGTGGGTACCAGCGCGCGATGCCCCTGTAGACAAACAGGAACCCGAGGAATATGAGGATGATGATGCCATCGACGAGCCAACTGTAGCGTCGGTGTCCTGAATCGGCGATCGGCTGCAGACGCTCCAAGTCCATCGCATAGATTGCAGTCGCCGTCTCGTTGGCCGTTTTTGAGACACGCAGTGTGCCGGTGACGCGGTACGCATCCCACAGATCGTCCGCAGGCATCGGCTGGGTGAGTTTGATATGGATGATCTGATTGGCCGGTGGCGGCGGCACATGGATGCAGGCACCGTAATAAGGCACCAGGAACAGTTCGACGATGCGGCGCTGGCTGTCGGTGGCGATTGGCACGATGTATCCGATGAGCGTGCCGGTGACGCCGTTCATCGCGGAGACCGCGCGGGTGTCGGGATCGATTTGACCTGCAGCGCCGCCGAAATGATCGATATTCCCCATCATCTGTTCGGCCGTCATGGCCTGGTCGGCAGGCGCCAGTTCGTGCCAGCCGATCTCGCGTGTCGTGATTGCGTCGGTGGCTTCTTTGCGCGGTGTTGGCTCGGCCCACCCGCTGCACGGCGAAAGCATCGTCAGTGGCAGCAGCCACGCCAGCGCGAAGTTGCGCCATCGGCGAACGGCTGAGCGGGGGTGCCATGACGCGGGCCTCATCGGCTGACCGTCATGCCGTCCTGAAGCGAGCGACGGTATGCCAGAAAGGCCGGCAGCATGCCGACCAATACGCCGGCCGCAATGATCGTCAGCAGCCACCGCAGTTCCTGAATTCCGGGCATTGTGATCGGCAGATACAGACCGTATCGCGACTGCAGCCAGGGCGATAGCAGCCACATCCCGGCGTGAGTCAGCACCAGACCGAGCACCGCGCCCGCCGCTGCCAGCGCGGCAGCTTCCAGCAACAGCAGGCCGAACACGTGCCGCGGCCCGGCACCGACGGCACGCAGGATCGCCATTTCGCGACGACGCTCGTTCAGGGTCGCAAGGATGGTGGTCAGGATCACCATCAGCCCGGCGGCCACCACGCAGCCAGCCGCGATCAGCATTGCGCGTTCAACCGTGCCCAGCATGCTCCACAGCATCTGCAGCGCTACACCGGGCAGGATCGCGCTCAGTGGTTCACCATCGTAAGTATTGATGGCCCGCTGCAGCGAGAACACGGCGACCTTGCTGCGCAGGCCGATATAGGCGGCCGTGATGGAACGCGGCCGTAATGCCTCCGCGGTAAGCGCTGCATCCGGCGCGCCGCGTGCGATGCGGGTGCCGCCGCGCCAGTTCAGATGAATCGCTTCGATCGCTTCCAGCGACACATACACGCCCTGGTCCGCCGGGGTTCCCGTGCGTTGCAGCACGCCGACGACCGCGAACGGCCGGTCCTCGTGCTTATAGATATTCACCTGCGCGGTCCCATGAGCCAAGACGATGCGCGACCCCACGGTATAACCAAGACTGTCGGCGACATCCGCGCCAATCACCGCTTCGAACAGGCCTTTAGCGTCCGTTCTGCCAGAAAAAGCTCGGCCATGCGTGAAGTTCAGGCGACGGCCATCGCTGAATCCGACGTGGCGGAAATATGCCGGTGTCGTGCCCACGACGCGGAAACCGCGATGCGAGTCGCCGAGCGAGATCGGCACCGACCACGCGACGGCGGGGTGTTGCGTGATCTTCTGGTAAGTCTCCCAGCGCATATTGTTGGTGGCATCACCCATACGGAACACCGCGTACAGCAACAGCTGCACCGGGTGCGCGCGCGCGCCGACGATCAGATCGGTGCCCGATACCGAGCGCACGAAGGAGTCGCGCGTCTGTTCTCGCAGCCGCTCGATGCCAAGCAGCAGGACGACGCTCAGCGCGACCGTCAGCACGGTCAGGATCGCGGTGAAACCCCGGTTGCGCAGGCTGTGCCACGCGATGCGCAACAGCGCCGTCATGCGCTGTGCTCCCGGTGCGCGGACAGCATCGCGGGCAGCGCTTCGGCACGGTCGAACCGCGATGCCAGCGCCGCATCGTGGCTGACAAACAACAGCGCCGCGTCGGCGGCCGCGCACTCCTCGAACAACAGCAGCAGGAAGGCGTCGCGCGCATCCGCATCGAGCGCTGAGGTCGGTTCATCTGCAATCACGATCGCCGGGCTGCCGATCAGTGCGCGCGCTGCTGCTGGCCGACCGACAGTTCCATCACCGGTGCCCGCTGCAGCGCAGGATCACCCAGGCCCAGTCGCTCAAGCAGCGCCGACGCGGCGCGATCAGCGCTGCCGAAGCGTTGCGCCGCGCGTTGCCTGCGCTGCGCGGAAAACTGGCAGGGCAGCAGCACGTTATCGCTGAGCGAGAGAAACGGCAGCAGATTGAACTGTTGGAACAGCACGCCGAGGTGGTCCGCGCGCAGGCGGTCGCGCAACCGGCCCGATGCTGCACAGATATCGTGCTGCAGGAGCTGGATTGAGCCGTTACTGGCCCGCAAGGTGCCGGCGATCAGGTTCAGCAGCGTGCTTTTGCCCGAACCGCTGGGCCCGCGCAGGAACAGGGTCTCGCCCGGCATCAGGTCGAGTGCCGGCAAGTCCAGTGCCCAAGTCCGCTTCGGCCAGGCGAAGCGCAGATCGCGGATGGACAGCACCAGCGCCGTGTTCGCCACCGTGTTCATCGCGTGCGCAGCACGATCCGCGATTGGGCGGGGGTCAGGGTCAATCCCGATTGCCCGAAACCACTGATCACTTGAGCCCTCAGCTCACGGGTATTGGGAAAAGCAGTAAACCACGGCGCAGTGCGGATCGAGCTCAGCGCAGCGGGTGCGGTGCATGCGAACACGTAGCGGGCGCGCCAGTCGTCGTGTCCGTTGTCGTGGTTGTGCTTGTGATCATCATCGTGACCGTGCTTACCGCTGCGGTTCGGGCCTGTCATGGCACCCGCTGGAATGCTCAGATCGACCTCTTGCAGAGCGCATCTGGCGGCCTGTGGCAGAACCAGCAGCGTCATGGGTTGCCGTAACCGCTGCTCCGCAGCGCGGACCGCCGAACGCTCTTCGACGGTCCGCGCTGCGTGCTCAAAGCCGACGAAGTTGGCGCCGGGACCCTCGATTTCGATTTCCATCTGAGAGCCTTCTATTGCGACGTTTATCTCGCCGACGCCATGCACATGTGCCGCTTGTCCGTACGCCAAGTCAACGAACAGCACGATGCAAAGCAGGGCGCTGCAGACCAGAAAGTACGGTTTCGTAAACATATGTAGACAACCTATGGACTGGAGACAATGCAATTCTATTCATCGTCATGTTATAACATTACATTAGACAAGCCGGGCTTATCAATCCGATGCATATAGCAACCGCTGCCGATTCAAGGGTGGGTAGCAACAAACCAGCGCCAATCCAAGATATGGCCATGGCGCATCACGCGCTCTTGTCGTCTTCATCGATTACAGGGCGCAGTGCGACCGTACTGCATGAGGTGTTGCGGCCCGGCATCGGCATTGCGGTCTGGCAGCGCGAGCTGGCACCGGCCGTACGCGATGCAATGGCTGCGCTGTACGCGCTGATGCCGCTGCATCGTTTGTTCACCCTCGACGCAGACGATGACGCCGCATCCGCGCTGGATCACGCCCTGGTCGGTTTTGGGCAGTTGCCGGAATCAAGCAGCAGGGCATGGCGAGACGACCTGCTCGGGCTGATTGCGCATGCACGCGGCCTTGCGCCGCAGACCGCTGTGCGCGTGCGCATCGAGACCAAGGTGAACGACGGTTGCAGGCTGTTTCACGCCGACAACGTGCCGCTGCGGCTGATCTGCACATACCGCGGCCCAGGCACGCAGTGGCTGCCGGAGGACGCATTTGATCGCGACGGGCTCCGGCGCGGCAGCAACGATTTGGTTCTCGACTGGTCGGCGGTGCGCGAACTCGCTGCGGGCGATGTCGCAGTGATGAAAGGCCTGCGTTTCCCGGGTGCAGGCGTCACCGACACACTGGTTCATCGCTCGCCCTCTGCCGGCGCTGCCCAGCCGCGTGTGGTCGCGGTGATCGACATCCTGCTTTAGAACCTTACCGGAGCCGAGTCCATGCCCACCGAATTCATGTCAACTGCGGACATGTCCATTGAGGCCTTGTCCACAGATTCCCGCGTGCCCGTCACCCTGCTGACCGGCTTTCTCGGTTCGGGCAAGACCACGTTGTTGAACCGCATCCTTTCGGAGAACCACGGCAAACGCATCGCGGTGATCGAGAACGAATACGGGGAGGTCGGCGTCGACCATGAACTGGTGATCGGCGCCGAGGAAGAAATCTTCGAGATGAACAACGGCTGCATCTGTTGCACCGTGCGCGGCGACCTGATTCGCATCCTTGGCAACCTGATGAAGCGGCGCGAGCGCTTCGATTACATCCTCGTCGAGTCTACCGGTCTGGCCGACCCGGGCCCGGTGGCGCAGACCTTTTTCATGGACGACGAGATTAAAGGGCAGCTGCGCCTCGATGCGATCGTTACCTTGGTCGATGCGTACCACATCGAGGGTCAGCTTGAGCATGCGAAGGAGGCGCACGAACAGATCGCGTTCGCCGATGTGATTCTGCTCAACAAGACCGACCTGACCGATGCGGCCCAGTTGGCGCGCATCGAACAGCGGGTGCGCGCCATGAACGGTCGCGCGAAGATCGTGCACACGCAGCAGGCGACGTTGCCGCTGGCCGAGGTGCTGGATGTCGGCGGCTTCGACTTGGAACGTGCGCTGCAGATTGATCCGGCATTTCTGGAGCCGGAGTATCCGTTTGAATGGGGTGGTGTCTATCGCTTGGCGGCGGGAGATCACGCGCTGAGCACCTCCGTCGGCCCGGACTCGACGATGACGCTTGCGCTGCTGCGTCTTGAGGACGACACGCCTGCAGCTTTCGACGCTGCGATTGAGACGGCACTGCGGCGATTTTCCGATCCAGTGCCAGTAACCGAAGCTGACGACGCGATATTGGTCGGTCGACTGCATCGTGCCGATGTCAGCGAAGAAGCGCGGTTTCCGGTACCGATCGACACCGCTGGCGACTACGCGTTGTTTACCGAGCATCTGCCCGAAGAGTTCGACATGACTTTGCTGCACGATACGCAGATGCAAGCGCCGATGCAGCAGCGTGCATTCAAGCCCGATCACGAGCACGACGACACCATCACGTCGGTCGGTATCTCGCAGCCAGGGGATATGGATCCTCAGCGCACGGAAGCGTGGCTGGGAAAACTATTGCGCGATCAGGGCCAGGACTTGTTCCGCTGCAAGGGTGTGCTTAGCCTGCGCGGCGATCCACGACGGCATGTATTCCAAGGCGTACACATGCTCATGGACACCAGCGCGCAGCGGGAGTGGGGCGATGAGCCGCGCCATAACACGCTGATTTTCATTGGCCGCCATCTCGACCGGCAGGCGCTGCAGCGCGACTTCGAGGCCTGCATCGCATGAGCGATCGAGGTGCGTTGCAGGCCTCGCAGCAGGGCCAGCCGGCAAAATCCGCGCCGCCTGGACCGGCGCACACCCGATTGAGCGTGGACGAACACGTTGTGGCCCTGGTGTGGTCGCCGCAGGGCGATGCGCTGGCGGCGGCAGGTGCCGACGGCGGCGTCTATCTGTTTGATGCCGATCCTCGGCCGCGCCTGAGGCGGATTTGCGAACACGCGCGCGGCGCACTAAATGTCCATTTCATTCGTGGCGGTAGGCATCTGGTGAGCGGTGGGCAGGACGGCGAGGTCCAGGTCCATGACTGTGCCTCCGGTGCCCTGTCATATAAGCTGGCTGTGCCCGGTCAATGGGTCGAGCATTTCACCAGCAGTGCCGATGGCAGACTGCTGGCGTTGGCTGCCGGCCGCCAAGTGCGAGTGTATGAAGCCGATACGCTGTCCTTGGTGCACGCATTCAAGCCGCTGCCAGCCACTGTGGCAGGGCTGGCATTCGCGCCGCGCGGCATCTTGCTGGCGGCGGCCAGCTATGGCGGTGTGCAATTGCTTACACCGTCCATGCCCTATGGGGTGCGAACCCTGGCTTGGACCGGTGCCTGCGTCTCCCTGGCTTGGCGCCCGGACGCGAGCGTTATCGTGGCCGGCGGCCAAGACGCGAGCGTGCAGTTCTGGCGGCTGCCCAAGGGCAAGCACGCGGCGATGAGCGGCTACGCCACCAAGGTGCGCGAACTGGCTTGGAATGGCAGCGGTCGCTGGCTGGCCAGCGGCGGCGGCAGCAGTGTCGTGCTGTGGGATTTCAAGCCCGGCCCCGAAGGCCATCCGCCGCGTATCTTGCACAGCCATGCCGATTGCATCGTGGGCCTGCGCTGGCAGCGGCGGGGCCCGCTGCTGGCATCGGTATCGCGAGATGGGGCCCTGCTGCTGTGGCGCCCTGGACGCAGCGAGTTTCCGCTGGAATCTTACAAGTTGGCTTTTGTCCCGACCACGCTCGCATGGTCGCCCGATGATCGATTGTTGGCGATCGGTGGCGACGGCGGACAACTCGTGGTGATCGACATGAAAGAGATCAAAGTGAAGGGGGCAGAAGGATAATGACGATGCTTGATTGGGGGTCGCCATGGGTCAACGCGCTGGCCGCAGCTGCATTAGTGGCGATGGTGTCGTTGTCGGGGGCGGCGGTGCTGTGGATACGCACGTCGACTCTGCGCGTCGCGGTGCCGATGCTGGTGGCGATGGCGGTCGGTGTGCTGCTGGGCGACGCATTTCTGCACCTGATCCCTGAGGCGACCGAACAACTGGGCTCGGTCGCGACGGTCGGCATTTACACGATGGCCGGCTTCGTCCTGTTCTTTGCGATCGAAAAGGGCGTGCGCTGGCAACACCGTCACGATGTTTACTCCCCCGATAGTCCCGACGCCATCCAGCCGATGGCAAGGATGAATCTGGTCGGTGATGCCGTGCACAACTTCATGGATGGCATCCTGATCGCCGGTAGTTTCGCCGTCGATCCGGTGCTGGGCTGGGCAACCACGGCCGCGATCGTCATGCACGAGATACCGCAGGAACTCGGCGATATCGGCGCTCTTCTATGCGGCGGCTATTCGCCGCGTCGCGCAGTGTGGCTCAATTTTCTATGCGCGCTGGCGGTGATTCCCGGCGTGGTCGCCACGCTGCTGGTGGGGCAGGTATTCGAAAACGTGCAGATCTATCTGTTGCCGATCGCGGCGGGCGGTTTCATCTACATTGCCGCCTCCGATTTTTTGCCTGCACTGCATCGCGGCGAACCGTTTCAGGCCAGTGCCGCTCAGGTAGGCGTGGTGTCGCTGGGCATGCTT
>JAYUIZ010000736.1:0-4125 GCA_043765595.1 Lysobacter sp.
GGGCATCCCTTCCTCACCCGCTTGAGTATCAGATGTCACACGATTTGATTGAGTAATCCGTAGGCTGGGCTGAGCGCAAGCGAAGCCCAGCAACGGCGAAGTGATCGTTTGAGGTTTGGCCTTGGTTCTGTGCGCTGGGCTTCGCATTCGCTCAGCCCAGCCTACTTTCCCTGTCGTTCCGAACGAGGGCACAGCCCGAGGAGGGATCTGCTGTTGAAGGCGATAAGCGTGGAACAGATCCCTCACATGCGTTCGGGATGACACGGATGGACATCCGCATCGACGATCTGCGCAGCGAAGCGGTCATCGCAATGCTGCGCGAGCACAAGGCGGATCTCGCCCTGCATTCGCCACCGGACAGTTGTCACGCGCTGGATCTGGATGGTCTGCGCAGTCCGGAGGTCACGTTCTGGAGCGCCTGGGAAGCGGCCGAGTTGTTGGGCTGCAGTGCGTTGAAGGAGCTCGATCCCGCGCACGGTGAGATCAAATCGATGCGCACCGTGCTGGGGCACGCGCGCAAAGGGGTGGCGACGCGATTGATGCGCCACATCCTGCAGGAAGCCAGGCGTCGGGGTTATCGGCGCCTGAGTCTGGAAACCGGTTCGATGGCGGTATTCGAACCGGCGAGGGCGCTGTACGGTCGCTTCGGCTTTGAGACATGTGGTCCGTTTGCGGACTACGTCGAAGATCCGTACAGCATGTTCACGACGGTCGCGCTCTGAAAGCGCGACCGTCGTGGAAGCGACATCGGCGGTTCTGGGTTTTTGCAAGACGAGGCACGGGAAACGCATACGCAGCTTCCTTCCCCACGTCGGACTGCGTAGCGGTTCTCTTCAGCGGCCGCCGGCACTGCGGTGCCGGCGGTCATCCATAGCGAATATTCGCCAACGGGGAGAGCGCATGAAACTGATTACCGCCATCATCCGGCCGTTCAAGCTCGACGAGGTGCGCGAAGCCTTGTCGGAAATGGGCGTTTCCGGAATTACCGTCACCGAGGTCAAGGGCTTCGGGCGACAGAAGGGACATACCGAGTTGTATCGCGGCGCGGAGTACGTCGTCGATTTTCTGCCCAAGATCAAGGTCGAGGTGGCGGTGGCGAGCGACAGGCTCGACGCGGCGATCGAAGCGATCCAGCAATCCGCGGGCACCGGCAAGATCGGCGACGGCAAGATTTTCGTCACTGCGCTGGAACAGGTCATCCGCATCCGCACCGGCGAAGTCGGCGCGGACGCGCTCTAACCCACACTCGGAGACATGTCCCATGAAGACTGGATTTCTGTCCGGGTCGAGAACCCGTACTGCCTTGTTGGCGCTGCTTGTCGGCGCGATGACCTCCGGCGCAAGCTTGTCCGTCGCCGCGCAGTCGACGCCGGCAAGCGAAGCCGCCGCAACGACCGCAATAACTGAGCCTGCCGCCGAGACGACGACGCCCGAAACGGCGCAGCCTGAAACGACTGCCGCACCCGCAGACGCCTCTGCAGACACCACCGCTGCAGCCGTTGCCGAACCCGCACCCGCCGAACCGGCCGTCGCGCCTGCTCAAGTCGCCGACAAGGGCGACACCGCGTGGATCCTGGTGTGTTCGGCGCTGGTGATCTTCATGACTCTGCCGGGCCTCGCGCTGTTCTATGGCGGACTGGTGCGCAGCAAAAACGTGCTGTCGATTCTGATGCAATGCATGGTGGTGTTCTCGCTGGTCGCGGTGCTGTGGGTGATCTACGGCTACAGCCTCGCGTTCACCGGAAACAATGCCTTCATCGGCGGAGGCGCGCGTCTGTTCGGCGAGGGGCTCAACGGCGCGATGGCCGCGACCTTCACCAAGGGCGTGTACATCCCGGAGCTCGCGTTCTTCGTGTTCCAGGGCGCGTTCGCTTGCATCACCTGCGCGCTGATCATCGGTGCGTTCGCCGAACGCGTGAAGTTCGCCGGCCTGTTGGTCTTTACGGTGATCTGGTTCACCTTCGCCTACGTGCCGATGGCGCATATGGTGTGGTTCTTCCCGGGTCCGGATGCGTTCACCGATGCCAATGCGATCGAAGGCGTGCTCGCCAAGTCCGGCTTCCTGTGGGCGAAGGGCGCGCTGGATTTCGCTGGCGGCACGGTGGTGCACATCAACGCGGCCATCGCCGGTCTGGTCGGTGCATACGTGATTGGCCCGCGTCTGGGCTATCGCCGCGAAGCGATCCGTCCGCACAACCTCACCCAGACGATGGTCGGCGCCTCGATCCTGTGGTTCGGCTGGTTTGGCTTCAACGCAGGTTCTGCGCTGGAAGCCAACGGCGTGGCCGCGCTGGCGTTCGCCAACACTTTCCTCGCCACCGCGGCCGCGGTGCTGAGCTGGAGCGCGGCGGAATGGCTGGCGCGCGGCAAGCCGTCGATGCTGGGCGGCGCTTCGGGTGCCGTGGCGGGTCTGGTCGCGATCACCCCGGCGGCAGGTCTGGTCGGGCTGATGGGCGCGCTTGCGATCGGTGCGATTGCCGGTGTGGTGTGCTTCTGGGGCGTCACTGGTCTGAAGAAACTGCTGCGCGCCGACGACAGTCTGGACGTGTTCGGCGTGCACGGCGTCGGCGGCATCACCGGAGCGCTGCTCACCGGCGTGTTCGCGGCGCCATCGCTCGGCGGCGCGGGCATCTGGGATTACGTCACTGAAACCGCGCTGGCCAACTACAGCATCGCCTCGCAGGTCTGGATCCAGCTGCAGGGTGTGCTGGTGACGGTTGCGCTCTCGGGCGTGGTGTCGTTCGTCGCGTTCACGCTGGTGAAACACACGATTGGCCTACGCGTCAACGAAGAAGCCGAGCGTGAGGGTTTGGATATCGCTTCGCACGGCGAAGCGGCTTACGAGAGCTGAATCGAAATACGATGCGGGGCGTTCTTGCCCCACATCGCATCTCTGCAGCGCCCGGGCGGAATCGTCGCCCGGGCGCTGTGTTCAGCTGAAACGACTGGTTTTTGGCAAGCTTTGATTCACTGTCAGAGTGCCATTGGCGTCCCACTGGAAATAACGACCATACGCGGTGATCGTTTCAATCATCCCTCCACCGGGCAGGCTGCGCAGTTCGCGGCTGCCGAACGTGCACGTGGTGCCTGCAGGACGATAAGCGCATGGGCCGTTCGCGAAGCGCGGCACGCTGAGCAACGTATCGGTGCCGATCACAGTGCCGCTGGCGTCGAAGATCCAGTAGCGGCCGTAGGCAGTGATCGATTCGATGACTTGGCCCCATTCCGGCGGGTTGATCATATTGCGCGTATCGAAAGTACACGTGGTGTAAGACGCGGCATAGGCGCATGGACCGTTCGCATAGCGAGGCACACTGGACAGGAAGGAGCCGTCGCCGCCCCAGCCGTTACCGTTCTGATCGAAGTTCCAATAGCGGCCATAGGCGGTGACGGATTCGACGTAACCTACGCTAGGATAATTCAGGATCGTAGCCGAATCGATCTTGCATTCCTGGCCAGTCGGCGTGAAGGCGCAGGGGCCATTGGCGTAACGGGGAAGGGCGCGAAGCTTTTTGGTCGTGGCTAGGCGATTGCCATTGACGTCGAATTGCCAGAGATAACCGTAAGCGAAGACAGATTCGACCAGCGTACCGCTGCTGTTGACGTACTGGCCGATGCTGTCGATCGTGCAGAGCTTCGATGCGGACGCGGCCACCGTGCTGCATGCACCTGTGGTCGTATAGCGTGCGTTGTTGACCGCCGCATAGGTATTGAGCAGGCCGGGCCCGCAGTTGCTGCCACAGTTCGGCAGCGCGCTTGCGGTGTTGCGAAGCAGCGAAGTGACCTGTTCGGGCAGTAATCCCGGGTTGATCGACAGCATCAGGCCTGCAGTGCCTGCGACGTGCGGTGCCGCCATGGAGGTGCCGCCAAGATGACGGTAGCAGTGCGCGTTACCGCTTCCCGGTGAGGTTGTCCATGTCGACATCGCACCGTCCAGATTCGCCGGATCGAAACCGGCGGACCCATCGGCCGGACAGTTGATGCCGGCGCCGTAGAACGACGCACCGCCGGGTGCGGTCACGCCGATGTTCGGGCCCCGGCTGCTTAAGGTGCCAGCGTGTTGGTGCGGTCGCTTGCGGCGACCGAGATCACGCCCGGGCAGGAAGCGGGCGTAACGTTATCGAC
>JAYUIZ010000737.1:0-1474 GCA_043765595.1 Lysobacter sp.
CTGCGGGTGCTGTCGAATCTGGCCGAACTCAAACTGGAGAACCGACACGTGCTGCGCGTGCTCGGCTACCGGTTGATGCAGGCGAAGGACTATGCCCGCGCGGTGCAGATCTTCCGCGAAGTGCTGCGCCTCGCCGACGAGGAACCGCAGAGCCATCGCGATCTCGGCCTGGCGCTGGCGGCGTCCGGCCAGCGCCAGGAAGGCATCGAGCGTTTGTACGAAGTCGCAGCGCGGCCGTGGGACAGCCGTTTCTCGGAAGTGGAACTGGTCGCGCTGAACGAACTGAATGCGATCATCGCGACTGCGCCGCAGCGGCTCGACAGCGCTTTCATCGACCGCCGCCTGCTGCGCAACATGCCGCTGGATCTGCGCGTGGTCTTGGCCTGGGACAGCGACAACAGCGACATGGACCTGTGGGTGACCGATCCCAACGGCGAGCGCTGTTATTACGGCAACCGCAACACCTACCAGGGCGGGCTGTTGTCCGATGATTTCACCGGCGGCTACGGGCCCGAGGAATTCGTGCTGAAGGACGCCAAGCCCGGCAAGTACAAAGTCGAAGCCAATTTCTTCGGCGACCGCCAGCAGATCGTCACCGGTGCGACCACGCTCAGCATGATGTTCAGCACCGGCTGGGGCACGAAGCGCCAGAACGACCAGACGGTGACGCTGCGGCTCAACGGCAAGAGCGAGACGGTGTTTGTGGGTGAGTTCGACGTGAAGTGAGCTGCGCCGAGCCTCGGCGACCGTGAAGTCTGTACATACCATTCTCTAAACCAAACCGTCGCCCCGGCGTTCGCCGGGGCGACGACTCGGGTTTCATCGTGTCGTTGCAGCGCGAGGCGTCTCGACAGACACGCCGTCGGTCGCCTTCTTCAATCCGAACAACGGCCGAAGCCAGCGCACCCGCCGAACCAGTTCGAAACCGGCAAAGCTCGTCGCAAACGTGGCCAGCACCAGCAGCGGCCCTTCGACGAGCGGGCGCAGGCCCAGCGGCTGCGCGTTGTGGGCCAGCACCACGATGATCGTCTGGTGGAGGATATAGACCGGGAACACGGCTTCGCGCAGATAGCGCAGGGCGCGCGAATCGGTAAAGGCGATGCCACGGACGAAGCCGAAGATCGCGGCGATCACGGTCCACTGGAACATCGCCCAGATCACCCGCCGCAGCATCCGCAGTGCTTCCGGCGGCGGACTGGCCTCGTCGCTGTAACCGCTGCCGTGGAAATACCAGATGATGGAGGCGTAACCAGCCACGGCAGCGATCAGCGCGAGCCAGCGCATCCGCTGCAGCGCATTCCACACACCCTCGCGGGTCGCGACCAGCACGCCCAGCAGGAACAGCGGCAGATACTGCGCGTGGTTGTACCAGTCGTCGATCAATCCATGGGTCGACTCGAAACGACCGACCAGCGCGACCCGCGCGATCGCCAGCAGCAGCACCGGCCAGATCAGCACGCCGATGCCCGAGAGT
>JAYUIZ010000738.1:0-1474 GCA_043765595.1 Lysobacter sp.
CAGACTCGACGGCACGAAGAACGTGGCCGAAAACCCGCCCGATACGCCGGCGAACGCAGCGGCGATGCCGGCCAGCGGATGGCGGCCGGCGGCGTAGAAAATCACCGCGCCCAGCGGGATCACCAGCACATAGCCGGCATCCACGGCGACATGGCTGAGTATGCCCACTGCGATCAGCACCGGCGTCAGCAGCGCTTTGGGCGTGACGCTCAGCATCGCGCGCAGGGCGGCGTTGATGAACCCGGCATGTTCGGCCACGCCCAGGCCCAGCATCGCCACCAGCACCACGCCCAGCGGCGGGAAGTTCACGAAGGTCTTGACCATCTCCGCCATGAAGCCGGTGAGGCTGGCGCCTTCGAGCAGGTTCTTGACCTGGATCGGCTGGCCGCTGCGCGGGTCCAACTCGGCGAACTGCACGTTCGACAGCAATGCCGACACGATCCAGACCACCAGCATCAATCCCAGGAACAGCAGCGCAGGATCGGGAAGTTTATTGCCGATGCGTTCGACCGCATCGAGAAAACGGATCAGGAAACTGCGTTTGGGCACGGCGGTCTGGCTCATGGGCATGGGATCGGTCGGCGAAACACCGGATGCTAATGCGAACGATGGCTTTTTTCACGTGCCGCAGCCGGATGATGCGCATAAACAGCATCCGGCATCGCGGCTGCGGCATCACGGTTGCAGCCTCGGAAGCTCATCGCGCCGGGCCTACCACCGAACGCACGTCGAACAGTTCCGGGAAGAAGGTTAGATCCAGCGCCTGTTTGAGGAAGCCCGCGCCGCTGGAGCCGCCGGTGCCGCGCTTGAAGCCGATCACCCGCATCACCGTGCGCAGATGGCGGAAGCGCCAGATCTGGAATTCGTTCTCGAGGTCGACCAGATCCTCGCACAGGGCGTATTCACGCCAATAGCTGCCGGTGTTCTCGTAGATGCGTTCCAGCACCGGGACGAGTTCGGGATCGTGGACGTGCGCACGCGTCCAGTCACGCTGCAAATGTTGCGCGGGCACCGCATGCCCCCAGCGCGCGAGATAGCGCAGGAATTCGTCGTAGATGCTCGGCGCTTCCAGCACCGCGCGCAGCCCCGCCTGGGCGCAGGAATCGTATTCGAACACCCGCAGCATCGCCGCGTTCTTGTTGCCCATCAGGAATTCGATGGTGCGGTACTGCAGCGACTGGAAGCCCGACGACGGCCCCAGCACATCGCGGAATTCCATGTATTCCGACGGCGTCAGCGTCTCCAGCACCGACCACATCGAGGTGAGCTGTTCCTGCACGCGCTTGCAGCGCGCCGCGACCTTGCCGAACTGCCACACCCGGTCGTTACGGAGGTGATCCACGGCTGCGGTCAGTTCATGGCACAGCAGCTTCATCCACAGCTCGGCCACCTGATGCTGGATCACAAACAGCATTTCATCGTGATGCGGCGGGTCCGACAGGGGCTGCTGGGCGCTCAGCAGGCGGTCCAGGTG
>JAYUIZ010000739.1:0-1474 GCA_043765595.1 Lysobacter sp.
CGATGCGTTCGTAGCCTCGGTCGAGGTGGTAGATGCGGTCGATGATGGTGTCTCCCTCCGCCACCAGTCCCGCCAGGATCAACGACGCCGAGGCGCGCAGATCGGTCGCCATTACCGGCGCACCGCTGAGTTTCTCCTGACCGCGCACGATCGCCGTGTGTCCTTCGATGCGGATGTCCGCGCCCAGCCGGTGCAGCTCCTGCACGTGCATGAAGCGGTTCTCGAAAATCGTCTCGCTGATGATGCTCACGCCGTCGGCCACGCAGTTCAACGCCATGAACTGCGCCTGCATGTCGGTGGGGAAACCCGGATGCGGCGCGGTGCTGATGTTCACCGCTTTGGGCCGCTTGCCGTGCATGTCGAGGGTGATGCTGTCGGCGTCGACCGTGATTTCGGCGCCGGCCCCGGTGAGTTTGTCGATCAGCGCGTCCAGGGTTTCCGGGCGAGCGGCGCGGGCGACGATGCGCCCGCCGGTCATCGCCGCAGCCACAAGGAAGGTGCCGGTTTCGATACGATCGGCGACCACGTCGTGACGGCCGCCGTTGAGCCGTTCGACGCCGTGCACGGTAATGCGATTGCTGCCGGCGCCTTCGATTTTCGCGCCCATCGCGATCAGGCAGTCGGCCAGATCGACGATCTCCGGCTCCATCGCCGCATTTTCCAGCACGCTTACGCCGTCGGCGAGCGTAGCCGCCATCAATACGTTTTCGGTCGCGCCGACGCTGACCATGTCGAACACCACCCGGCCGCCGCGCAGGCGCTCGGCTTTGGCCTTGATGAAACCATGTTCGACCGAGATTTCGGCGCCCAGGGCCTGCATGCCCTTGATGTGCTGATCGACCGGCCGCGACCCGATCGCGCAGCCGCCGGGCAGCGACACTTCCGCGGCCCCGTAGCGCGCCAGCAGCGGCCCCAGCACCAGCACCGATGCGCGCATGGTCTTCACCAGTTCGTAGGGCGCGACATGGCTGTTGACGCTGCGCGCATCGACGCGCACATGGCCGGCTTCGATATCGTGCTCAACCACGGCGCCAAGTTCGCGCAGCAGCTTGATCGTGGTCACCACGTCGTGCAGATGCGGAACATTCCCGATATCCACCGGTCCGTCGGCGAGCAGCGTCGCGCACAGGATCGGCAACACCGCGTTCTTCGCGCCTGAAATGCGGACTTCGCCCTGAAGCGGGACGCCGCCGGTGACTACGATTTTCTGCATGGGAGTCTTGGGTATCTTTAAAAAGCGGCGCAAGACGGCGGCGCCAGCCGGCGGAGAACGGGATCCGACGTATTCGGAACCCTATTCCATTTGTTTGTAGCGATATGTGCGGAAGCCGGGATGCGTTTCAAAACCATCCGGTTCCCATGCTTTAGCCAATATCCGATCCATGATGATCGCCATGTTGATGCCGATCGGATCCAGGAGTGTATCGGCGATGGACAGCTCAAAATCAGTCGGTTCTCCGACGAATCCGTCGAT
>JAYUIZ010000740.1:0-13702 GCA_043765595.1 Lysobacter sp.
GACGCTGGTAGCCCATCAGCCCGTCGAAGAAGAACACGTCGCCCGGGCTGTAGCTCGCATACGCCGCGAAGGTGTAGGCGCTGCCTTCGGCGCGGCTGCCGTTGTCGCCGATGTCGCTGTCGTCGCGGCCATAGCCCACGCCGCCGCCGAACGCGAACGCATCGTTGAGCCGATAGTCCGCACCCACGCTCACGCCATCGGTCTCGAAATCGACGTTGGCGTCGCCGTTGCGGCCATCCTGGTTGCCCGAGCGGATCATGCCGCTGGCCCAGACGCCGAATGCAGCGCTGCTGTCTTTCCTGCGCGCCTGCGGTGTGGCAGCCGCGCCAATGTCGTCAACGCGACGCTCGCAGCGGTGGCCGGGCATCGACCCCACTTCCTGCGGGCAATACGTCTGCGTCGCCGCACTCAATCCGTTCGAGAAACCCCTGCCCTCGCCCGCGCCATGCATGCGTTCCATGCGTTGCTGGAAGTTGCTGGTCTGGGTAGTGGCGAAGCGCTGCGCGGATTCGACCTGCGCATTGAGCAGTCCGCGCGATTCCGCATCGCGCGATGGATCCGGACGCGGCGCAACCTTGATGACGATCGTCGCAACCGCCGAGGTGGAAAACCCGTTGCCGAGCGTGAACGTCGCGGTTGCAGCGCCCGCGTAGCCGGCCGCCGGGGTGTACGTCAGCCTGTAGCGCGCACTGGCCTCGCTGCCCACCTGCACGATGGAGACGGTGCCCGAACTTGCAGGCGTCAACGCCACCAGCGTCGCCGCCGTGAACGGGCCACCGGTAGCGCTTTCAGTGAGCTCGACGTCGACCGGTACGCCCGCCAGCGTATCCACTTGACGCGATCGGGCGGTCGGGGTCGAAGCGGTCGCGCTGGAATTGACACGCGGATCCGCTTCGGTCTGTACGCCGAGCGCTGCAGCGACTTCGGGAGGCGTGATCGGCGGGTCGGGACGCGGTGCGATATCGAACGCGATCGTCGCCACCGCCGAGGTCGCGAAGCCGTTGCCGAGGGTGAAGGTCACCGCTGCGGCGCCCGCGTAATCTGGCTGCGGAAAATAGGTCATAACGTAGCGCGCGTTCGCGCCGCTGCCCACCTGCGCGATATCCGCGGTCCCCGAGTTGGCCGGAACGATCGTCACCAGCGTCGCCGCGGTGAACGGGCCGCCGGTTGCGCCTTCGGTCACGTCGATGTCCATCACCACGCCGGCCACCGCATACAGGCTGCGCGAGCGAGCGACCGGGATCGCACCCACAGTCACCGTCACCGTCGCCTGCGCATTTCCGCCAGGGCCGGTCAGCGCATAGGTGAACGTGTCCGTACCCACGAAGTCCGGGTTCGCGGTGTAGACCACGTCGAAGCCCGATACCACTGCATTGCCGCCTGCGGGCGCTGTCACGATTGCGATGGCATCGAACGCGCCGACATCGTTCGCGGTGACTGCGATCGTCACCGGCGTACCCGCGATCGCGGTCGCGGTGTCGTCGATGGCCTGCAGCGGCGCTTCGACGACCCTCATTTCGTAGATGGCGCCGCCCGTGAATCCCAAGGCATCGGTGGCGGTCACGACGAATAGCGTGCTGCCTGCGGTGGTGGGGGTGCCCGCCAGCACGCCGGCCCGCGTCAGTTCGAGCCCCTCCGGCAAAACGCCGTAGGTGATCGAGAATTCATAAGGTGCTCTACCGCCGCTCGCGACCACCTGCTGGGTGTAAGGCATCGCGCGCGTGGCGTTGGGCAGGATTGGCGGAACCACCCTGATCTCGGGCGCCAGGATGCTCAGGTAATAAGCCTGCGTCACCGGGCCCAGACCCGAATCCGTCTCATCCACCGCAGTGACGCTGAAGGCGTAGGTTCCCGCCACGGTGGGTGTGCCGATCAACAGGCCGGATGCATCGAACTGGAACTGCGGCGGCAGGCCGCTTCCCTGTTCGATCGTGTAGCGATATGGCCCGATGCCGCCAGACGCAACGAAGTTTTGCCGATACCCCACGCCTGCGGTGCCGGGGCGCAATCCGCCTGCCACAGGCGTCATCTGCAGGGTCGGGCCCTTGATCGTCAATCGATAGGGGCTGGTGAGCGTGCCCGGGGTACCGGTGGTGCTGTCGACCACCGTGATGCTGACGTTGAACTCGCCCACCTCGGTGGGCGTGCCATCAATGACGCCGGTGTCCGGGTCCAACCGCAGTCCGGGCGCCAGCGCGCCGCTGAGCGAGAACCGATAGGGTGCAATGCCGCCTTCGACCACGATCCGGTCGGAAAAAGGCGCGTTCAACAGCCCGTCCAGCCCGTTGCTCGACACGCTGAGCAGGGGCGGGCCGATGTTGACGACGAAATCGGCGCTGACGGTCGCGGGCACGATCTGGGTGCTGTCGTTCGCCGTCAACGTGATTGGGAAGCTGCCCGCTTCGGTCGGCGTGCCGCTGATCCTGTCATCCGCAGTCAACGACAACCCGGTCGGCAATCGGCCGGCGCTCAGCGTGACGCTGTATGGCTCTGTGCCGCCGGACACGGTGATTGCTTCGTCGAAAGCCGAGCCTGCGGTCCCCTCCAACCCGAAAAGCGTGCCCAGTTCCAGTTCGGGCGGCTCCGCAACCAGGGTGTAGCCGCGACTCACGCTGTAGGGCCCATCACCCGTACTGCTGTCGGTCGCGGTCACTGTGAATTCGAACGTGCCCGAGCCCTGCGAAACGCCGCTGATGCTGCCGCTATCGCTCAGGTCGAGGCCGAGCGGCAGCGCGCCGCCGGTCAATGCGTAACGGTATGGCGGTTTTCCACCGGTGGCTGGATTGAGGGGAACGTCGTAGAAATCGCTGCCGAAGGGCGCTGATGCGAATGTGGTGGGCGGCAGCACCAGCGGCACCGGCGTGGGAGCGCGTACTGTCAGCGAGTAACTGCGATACGCGATGACTTGACCATTGGACAGCGGCCCTCTGCTGGCAGTCACCGAGAACTCGTAGCTGCCGATCACGGTCGGCTCGCCAATCAGGTAGTAACGATTGTTGAACAGCACCAACTGGATGCCGGGCGGCAGGATACCGGAAGCGATCGTGAACTCGGCTTCGGAGCCATCGTTGAGGAAGAAGCCTTGGTCGTAGCGCTCGCCGAGCAAGCCATCGGGCAACGTCGCAGGAAAAATGCCCGCGCTCAAACTGTCGTCGCTGACGATCCGGACAATGGCACCGCCATCGTTAGTTCCGCCCACCACGTTCAACAATCCCAGCTCGAAGGTTTCGGTGCGTTCGTCGTCGGTATCGCCATTGATTTGCAGATCGACCGTCTGCCGGAGCTGTCCGGGTTCGAATACCAGCGTGCCGGATCGCGATTCGTAGTCTTCCGGCTCCCTTGCCGAGATATCGAAGGTGGCGTAATCGACAATCACCGTACCGGCGCTTGGATAGCTCAGCACCACTTCCACCGCGGCCGTCGTAACGCCGCTGTCGCCCTCCACGACCCACTGATCGATGGCCCTGACCGCAGGCGTGGTTTCGTCGTTGCGGATCGTGCCGACGCCGCGCGAATCCTCGACCTCAGCGCCGGTCGCATTGGCGATATCCACGAAGAACGTCTCGTCGGCTTCGTAGTCCTCGTCGGAATAGGCATAGATCTCGAAAACATACGTCGCCTGACCCTCTTCGATCCTGACCCCGGTCTGCACAGTGCCCGAGGCGTAATCGCTACCGTCGGCGGTACCGTCGCTGGCGATGAGGTCGAATGTCACACCGCCGGCTGGCGCGGGTGCATCAAGCGTGATCGTGAAGCTGAATCCGGCAACGCCGGCATTGCCCTCATCGAGAGAAACATCGTTGATCGACAGCTTCGCCTGCGCGTACGCCACCGCAGGCCACAGTATCGCTAACGACAGCATCGCCAGCACCATGCCCACATGCAATGTCCGCCAGGGGATCCACGCCGCGGCCAGAGACGGGAAGGTCTGACGTAGCTTATGTGCGCGCATGGCGACTTCAGAGTGCATGTTTCTGTTCCCACATCGATGTTCGTAAACCGGATCGCACGCCAGCGCTTTCAGCTTGGAAACGCCCCCATAACCACATCGTCATTCAATCATGGAACCGTCGCATTTTCCGCGACTGCGATGGTCGCCGCACATCCATTGATCGATTGATCCACCGCCACAAAAAAGCGCCGCTGCAAAAGCAGCGGCGCTCGTGTATCGCATCAATCGCAAGGACTGCCGATCAGAACTTCTTGTCCACGTTGAACAGCAAGCCGTGGTCGGTATCGTTGCCTCTGCCGATCAGGCCGCGGTAGTCGATCTTGAACGACCAGTCGTTGTCCAGCGAGAACAGCACGCCAAGGCCCAGCATCAGTCGGGTGCGATCGAAATCGCTCAGATCCGCGCTGTAGAACGGGCCGGTCAGCTGATCCGCATAACGCAAGGTCTGTGCGCCGTTGCCCTTGAAGTCGTGCTGGTATTCCACCCGGAACTGCGGCGAGAACATGCCCCAGTTCACTTCGCGGCGATATTCGATGCGCACGCCGACGTTGCCGGTGTCGGTGTCCACTTCAAGCGCGTTGTAGTTCAGCGCGAAGATCGCGTCGCCCTGCTCGGTATAGCCTTCCAGACGGGCGCGGGCCACATCGCCCCGTACGTACGGCGTGAACTGCCACGCGCCGCTCTGGATATCGGCACCCATCGACACCGAACCGAACAGCTGCGTACCACTGCGGCTGCCATTGACGAAGTTGCCATTGGTGGTGACGAAGCGGCGCAGGTCGTAGTCCAGCGACTGGTAGCCGAACAGGCCATCCATGAAGAACATGTCGCCCGGGCTATAGCTGCCGTAGAGCGCGAGGGTGAAGGCGCTGCCCTCGCTGCGGCTGCCGTTGTCGCCAACGTCGCTGTCGTCGCGGCCGTAGCCCACGCCGCCGCCGATGGTGAACGCGTCGTTGACGCGGTAGTCCAGGCCGACGCTGACGCCGTCGGTTTCGAAGTCCACGCCGGCACTGCCGTTGCGGCCATCGTGGTTGCCCGAACGGATCATGCCCGCGGTCCAGATGCCGAACGCATTGTTGCCGCCGTCACCACCCGCGTTGTTCTGCGCGGCCATACCGGTGCCGGTGTCGCCACCCAGACCGCCGGTACCCGGACGGTCGCAGCGACGACCCGGAATGGTACCCACCGTTTCCGGGCAGTGCTGGTTGTAGCTCGCGCTCAGGCCGTTGTCGAAGCCGCCGTCCTGGCCTGCGCCGTGCAACCGCTCCAGACGCTGCTGGAAGTTGTTGATCTGCGTGGTCGCGAAGCGACGCGTCGCATCAGCTTGCGCTTCCAGCAGGCCGCGCACTTCCGGATCCTTCGACGGATCGGGACGGTTGACGACCGTCAGTGCATAGACCCGCGTGCCGGTGAAGGCCAGCGCATCGGTGGCCCGGACAGTGAAGTTGAAGACGCCGGTGACGGTCGGCGTGCCGCTGAGGACGCCGGCGGTGCTGAGCGTCAGACCGGCCGGCAAGGCACCGGCAGTGATCGCGAAGGTGTACGGCGCGGTGCCGCCCGTCGCGACCAGCGTCTGGCTGTAGGCGCTTGACTGGACCGCATCGGGCAGCGTCGCCGGGTTGATGACGATCGTCGGTGCGGACAGCGTCAGCGTGTAGGCGTTGGTGACCGTCGCCGCCGTGCCGGTGGTGATGTCGGTCGCGGTCACGCTGAAGTTGAACGTGCCCGCCGCAGTGGGCGTACCGCTCAGCACACCCGCCGCTGTCAGCGTCATACCGGCCGGCAGCGCGCCCGCACTCAATGTGTAGGCGTACGGCGCGATACCGCCGCTGGCGACGAAGGTCTGCGTGTAGGCCACGCCCGCGGTACCTGCCGGTACGGTCGCGGGCGTCAGCGTGAGCGTCGGCGTCGCGATGGTCAGGACGTAGTTGTTGGTCACCGTCGCCGCGGTGCCGCCGGTGCTGTCGGTCGCAGTCACGCTGATGTTGAACGTGCCCGCCTGCGTCGGCGTACCGCTGAAGGTGCGGGTGGCGGTGTTGAAGGCGAGGCCGGCCGGCAGGGCGCCGGTCTGGGTCACGGTGTATGGCGCGATGCCGCCGACGATGGTCAGCGTCTGGGTGTAAGCGACGCCGGCGGTACCGCCCGGCAGCGTGGCCGGGGTCAGCGTGATCGTGGGCACCGCCACCACGACGGTGTAGGCGTTGCTGGCGGTCTGGCCGTTGGCGTCGGTCGCGGTCACCGTGAAGTTGAACGTACCCGCCGCGGTGGTCGTACCCGATAGCGCACCGGCCGAACCCAAGGTCAGGCCGGTCGGCAGCGCACCTGCGGTCACCGTGAAGGTATAGGGCGCGGCACCGCCGCTGGCCGTGATCGTCTGGCTATAGGTCAGACCCGCGGTGGTGTTGGGCAGCGTGGCCGGCGCGATGACGATGGCCGGCGCCGGCACGTTCAGGGTGTAGTTGCGGGTGATCGAGAACGGCGCGCCGGCACCGGTCAGCGACGTGTCGGTCGCGGTGACGGCAATCGGGTAGCTGCCCGGAGCGGTCGGCATGCCCGACAGCGTGTTGCCGCTGAAAGTGACGCCGGCCGGCAGGGCACCGGTCAGGACATAGGTGTACGGACCGGGGCTGCCGCCTGCAGTGAAGGTCTGCGAGTACGGCGCCGCGTAGGTCGCGGTCAGCGTGCCCGCGGCCGGGGTCAGCGTCAGCGTCGGCGCGGCGATGGTCATGGTGTAGGCGCGGGCGCCAGTCTGGCCGTTGGCATCGGTCGCGGTCACGGTGAAGTTGAACGTGCCGATCTGGAACGAGGTGCCCGAAAGCACGCCGCCCGCGGTCAGTGTCAGCCCGCTGGGCAGGCTGCCGCTGGACACCGCGATGGCGTAGGGCGCGACGCCGCCGGTCGCAGTGATGGTCTGGCTGTAGGCCGCGCCTGCGACCGGATTCGGCAACGTGGCAGGATTGACCACGATGCTTGGCGCTGGAACGTTGAGCGTGTAGTTCTGGGCGATCGAGAACGGCGCGCCGGCACCGGTCAGCACCGTGTCGGTCGCGGTCACGGTGATCGGGAAGCTGCCCGGAGCAGTGGGCGCACCCGACAGCGTATTGCCGCTGAAGATGACGCCGGCCGGCAGGGCACCGGTCAACACGTAGGTGTACGGGCCGGGGCTGCCGCCTGCGGTGAACGTCTGCGAATAGGCGACACCATAGGGCGCGGTCAGCGTGCCCGCGGCCGGCGTCAGCGTCAGCGTCGGCGCAGCGATGGTCACGGTGTAGGCGCGGGCACCGGTCTGGAGGTTGCTGTCGGTCGCGGTGACGGTGAAGTTGAAGGTGCCGACCTGGAATGAGGTGCCCGAAAGCACGCCGCCGGTCGTCAGGGTCAGGCCGGACGGCAGGCTGCCGGCGCTGACACTGAAGCCGTAAGGTGCCGCGCCGCCGGTGGCGGTCAGCGTCTGGCTATAGGCCGTACCCGCGGTCGGGTTGGGCAAGGTTGCGGGGTTCACCACGATCGTCGGTGCCGCCACCGTGATGGTGTAGTTCTGGGCGACGGTGAAGGGCGAACCGGTGCCGGTGGCGCCGGTGTCGGTCGCGGTAATGGTGAAGCTGAAGCTGCCGGGCGTGGTCGGCGCACCGGACACGGTGTTGCCGGCGAAGCTCAGGCCCGGGGGCAGCGTGCCGGTGCGCACATAGGTGTACGGACCGATGCCGCCACTGGCGGTGAAGCTCTGCGAATACGCGACGCTGTACGGCGCGACGAACGTGGTGCCGACAGGCGTCAGCGCCAGGGCCGGACCGGCCGCGGTCAGCGTGTACGCCTGACCGAACGAGTACGGGCCGTTGCCGGTGCTGCTGTCGGTGGCCGAGGCATTGAGCGTGAAGGCGCCCGCCTGGGTCGGGGTACCGGAGAACGTCACGCTGTTGGCGGTGGTACCGGTGATGGACAACCCGGCCGGCAGGTTAGTGACCTGGTAGCCGCTCCACGGCTGCGCGCCGCCGTTCCAGGTCAAGGTCTGGGTGTACGGCACGGCGACCGTGGCGGCGAAACCGTTGCTCACGGTGATGGTGATGACCGGGTCATTGACCGTCACCGTGATCGTGGCCGGCACCGAGGTGCCGCCGCTGTTGGTCGCGGTATAGGTGAAGCTGTCGCTGCCCGCGAAACCCGCCGTCGGCTGGTAGGTGATCGTGGTGCCGGTCGCGATGGCGGTGCCGTTGCTGGCGGGCGTGGCGATGGCGACCGAGGTCGGTGTGCCGCCGGTGATGTTGAGCGGCACCGGCGTGGCGGCGGCGTTGTAGGCCACGGTCAGCGTGCCGTTGTTGGCGACCGGCGGGCTGTCGATCACCACGATGCTGTAGGCGCGCGTCGCGGTGTAAGGGCCCGTACCGGTGCTGCTGTCGGTCGCGGTGATGCTGAAGTTGAACGTGCCCAACGCGCTCGGAGTGCCGGTGATGGCGCCGGTCGCGGTGTTGAGGGTCAGGCCGCCCGGCAGCGCGCCGGCGGTAACCGCATAGGCATACGGCGCGGTGCCGCCGGAGGCCGGCGTGATTGCGGCCGAATACGCCGCACCCAGGGTGCCGCCCGCCAGAGGAGTCACCGGCAGCGAAATCGTCGGCGGGGCGATCACCACCGTGTAGGCACGGCTGCCCGCGAACGGACCCGGGAACGGGCTGCTGTCGGTCGCGGCAACGGTGAAGTTGAAAGTGCCGCCGGCCGTCGGCGTGCCGCTGAGCAGGCCGCCCGGGGACAGGGTCAGACCGGCCGGCAGCGCACCCGCGGTGACCGTGAAGTTGTACGGAGCCACGCCGCCGCTCGCGGTGAGCGTCTGGCTGTAAGCCGCTGCAACGGTGCCGTTCGGGACCGTCGCCGGGTTGACCGTCACCGGCACATCGTCGTTGGTGATCGTGCCGATGCCCTGGTTGTCGCTGATGCTCGCGTTGGTCGCGCCGCTGAGGTTGACGAAGAACGTCTCGTTCGCCTCCGGCACGGTTTCGCCGACGACGAGGACGGTGACCGTCTGGGTGGTCTGTCCCGGCGTGAAGGTCAGGGTGCCGGTGGCGCTGGTGTAGTCGGCAGGCTGAGTCGCCGTACCGTCGGCCGTCGCGTAGTTGACCGTGGTGGTCTGGCCGCTGGCGGCGCTGAGCGTGACGGTGAACACCGCATTCACGGTCCCGGCGTTGCCTTCGATCACAGTCGCGTCGTTGATCGAGAACGACGGCAGCGGGTCGTCGTTGGTGATGGTGCCTATGCCTTGGCCGTCGCCCACGATCGCGTTGGTGACGTTGGTGACATTGACGAAGAAGGTGTCGGCAAGCTCGTTGAGCGTGTCGCCGTTGACCAGCACGGTAAAGCTGTAGGTGCTGGCGCCGGCCGGGATGGTCTGGCCGGTCAGCGAATTGGCGACGTAATCGACACCCGCGGTGGCGGTGCCGTTGGCAGTGGCGATATCGAAAGTGACGCCGCCCGGGCCAGCCGGCGCGCTCAGGCTGACCGTGAACGTGAAGCTGGTGGTACCGGCGTTGCCTTCGGCCAGGGTCACATCATTGATGGTCAGCGTCGGCAGGTCGTCGTTGAGGATCGTGCCGGTGGCGCTGGCCGGTGCGCCAACGGTATAACCGGTGCCGGCTGCGAGGGTGAGGATCACCGTCTCGTCGGCTTCGATGATCACATCGCCATTCGGGTTGACGGTGATCGTGCCGGTGGTGGCGCCGGCCGCGATGACCAGCGGCGAGGTCACAGCCGCGTAATCAGTGCCCGACGTGGCGGTGCCGGCGACGGTGAAGTTCACCGAAGTCGCGGTCAGCGCAGCCTGGTTCAAGGTGACCGTGTAGATGAGATTCGCGGCGCCGTCTTCGCTGACGCTGGCGGGTGCGACCGTGATGGTCGCGGCCGGCACATCGTCATTGAGGATCGTGCCGGTGGCGCTGGCAGGCGCACCCACGGTGTAACCGGTGCCGGCCACGACCGTCAGGATCACGGTCTCATCGGCTTCCACCGTTGCATCGACGCTGGGATTGATCGTGATGGTCGCAGTGGTCGCGCCGGCCGGGATGACCACCGTGGCAACGCCGCCGGTGTAGTCGGTGCCGGACGTGGCGGTACCGCCGGTGGTGATGTTGACCGTGGTCGGCGACGACAGATTCAGGCTGCGGGTGACGGTGTAGATCAGATTGGTGGCGCCGTCTTCGCTGACGCTGGCCGGGGCGACCGTGATCGAAACCGTCGGCGGCGGGCTGACAGTGACGGTGAAGGGTTCGAGTTCGAAATAGCTGCCCGGACCGGTGCTAGCGTCGGTGACGCGCAGGGTGACCGGATAGTTACCCGGCGCTGCACCGGTGGTACCACTGACCACGCCGGCGCTGGACACGCTGATGCCGGCCGGGAAGGTGCCGCTTTCCAACAGATAACTGTGCGGTGCGACGCCACCCGCGGTGGAGAGCGCCTGCGAGAAGGGAGCACCCTGGATAGCGGTGACGCTGGCCGGGACCAGCGCGAGGCTCGGGTTCTGCACCGAGCCTGTGTAACCCTTGATGACGAAATCGCCGATGTTGTCCTGCGAGCGAACACTGAATGTGTAGCCGCCGCGCTGGGTGGGCGTACCGGACAACACGCCGGCCGAACTCAAGCTCAGGCCCACCGGCAATGTGCCGGTGCTCAACGAATAGGCGTAGGGCGCGACGCCGCCGGTGGAGGTCAGCGTCTGACTGAAAGGTGTGCCTGCGGCCAAAGCGGGCAGGTTGGCGGGCGACACCACAATCGCCGAGGTCGGCGGGGTGATGGTGATGTTGACCAGGATGAGATTTGTCGGCGGCGAGTTGCCGTCGCGCACCACGAAACTGTCGGTAGTGCCGCTGGTGCCGTTGTGTGCGTAATTGATGAATTGGGTCGGCCCGAACGGACCGACGCTGCCGGTACCGTGGATTGCCGGCGTGGCGATATTGCCCAGCCCGAAGCCGGCATGGCAGGCAGTGGCGTTGATACTGACCGAGCCGCCGTAAGCGACTGTTGCACTCAAGGTCGGACATAGCGTCGAGGTTTGCGCGGACGCTAAAGTCGGCAACAACATGCCCAGACATAGCAGCCAAGTCGCAAGACGGAAGAATACGTTGTGCCGACGGCCTAACGTGCCAAACGACGAAAAATGCTGCATGTCCATGCTCCCCTGGAATTCGGCGCCCACCCTGAAACGCCGATAAAGCCTTCACGTGCTTTAGTCGTCGAACGTAATATGGGCCAATATTCGGCCACCGATCACGCCAACTGCATGCGGTTAGTCACGCATTGGAGCAGGATCAACGGGCAAGGGGAAGTCCCATTCTGCCGAACGGTCGGCACGCGTACCCGTACGCGGGGCCTTGTCGGGCCGGGGACGGAGGTTCAGAGTAGGCCCGCGCGGCGCAAGACGCGTCGCGCCTACCGTCCAAGGGGAGGATATTTCGATGAGCGAATTCTTCATCGGCCAGATCATGATGGCCGGCTTCAGCTTTGCGCCCAAATACTTTGCGCAATGTAACGGGCAGTTGCTGCCCATCAACCAGAACCAGGCCCTGTTCTCACTGCTGGGGACGCAGTTCGGGGGCAACGGCACCACCAATTTCGCGCTGCCGGACCTGCGCAGCCGCACGCCCGTCGGATATCCCAGTTCGGTCGACCCCGGTTGGCAGCCGCCTTCTGTGCAGATCGGTCAGGCGGGGGGCGTCGAGAACGTGACGCTATTGTCCACGCAATTACCCTCTCACGGGCACACGCTTGGTGGCACCACTGTGGAAGGCCAAACCAAGAATCCCGCCGGCGCGCTTTTCGCCAACACCCCCGTGTCGCTGTACGCCACTCCGGGCAGCCTGGTGCCGCTGAATCCGAACACCTGCGGCGGCGCGGGCGGGAACCAGCCGCATCCGAACCTGCAGCCTTACACCACGATCAATTTCTGCATCGCGCTCCAAGGCATCTTCCCGTCGCGCAACTGACGCGCCGTCTAGATGACGTGCGCGACGCGCGCTACGAAACGAACATCGCGGTCCTGTCGCGTCCTTCGACGCACGGCCGCCCACTGAATCAATGGAGTGCATTCCCATGTCACAACCTTTCGTCGGAGAAATTCGCATGTTCGGCTTCGGCCGGACACCCAACGGCTGGCAAGCTTGCGACGGCAGCCTGATGTCGATCGCCGAGTACGAAGTCCTGTTCACCCTGATCGGCACCACCTATGGCGGCGATGGCCAGAACACCTTCGCCGTGCCCGACCTGCGCGGCCGCCTGCCGATCCACCAAGGCCAGGGGCCGGGCCTGAGCAATTACGTCATCGGTCAGGTCTCGGGCAGCGAAGCGGTTACCCTCATCACCCCGCAGATGCCGACGCACAGCCACACGGTACTGGCAACATCCGCCGCCGCGACCACCGGTAATATCGCGAACGCCGTCATTCCCGGCGCGGTCAGCGGCGAAACCATGTATGCCACCGACACGACAGGCGGCGCAACTTTCACGGTGGCACCAATCTCGGTTACGGCGGCTGGCGGCTCGCAGCCGCACGACAACACGATGCCTACGTTAACGGTGCAGTACTGCATCGCCTGGGCGGGTATCTACCCGTCGCAGTCATGACTAGCGCGCGACTCCAAAACCATTTTCCACAGCGCCATGCCGGCGCAGCCGCGCACTCATCCGCGGCATATCTCATCGGAGGAACCAGATCATGACCGAGCCCTTTATCGGCCAAATTCAGCAGTTTGGCTTCAATTTCAATCCCCGCGGTTGGGCATTCTGCAACGGTGCCACATTGCCGATTCAGCAGAACACAGCGTTGTTCGCCCTGCTGGGCACCACCTACGGCGGCAATGGCCAGACCACATTCCAGTTGCCCAACTTCGCCGGCCGCGGCGGCTGCCAACAGGGCCAAGGGCCTGGCCTTACGCCGCGGTCGCTCGGCGAAACCTTCGGCACCAACACGGTGACGCTGACCACCGCGCAGATGCCCGCCCACACCCATCCCTTCAACGTGTATTCGCAGAGCGATATCAGCAAACGCGCAGCATCGCCGAGTGCCGGCAACGCGCTATCGGTAGCGACCGACTCGAATGCGTTTCCGTTCCTCGCGCCCGGCACGATCAACACCACGTTCTCACCGAACATGATCCAGCCGAACGCAGGCGGCGGGCAGCCCCACCAGAACCAGCAACCGTATCTCGGCGTGAACTTCTGCATCGCGCTGCAGGGCATCTTCCCGTCGTTCCCCTGACGTGACGATGGCAACACCGCAAACGTCGGCGCCGTTCCCCCGGGAACGCGCCGACCGCATGACCACTCCCGCGCTCCTCATCGAGCGCGGGTTTTCTTTGCGCGGCGCGCACGATGGAGACATGCCGTGGCTGCGCGATCTATACGCCAGCACCCGCGCCGAGGAAATGGCGCCGGTGCCGTGGCCGGACATCGCGAAACGCAGTTTTCTCGATCAGCAGTTCGGGCTGCAGCACCAGCACTATCTAGCCCACTACGCCGAAACCGATTTTCTGGTGATCGAGCATGCCGAACGCGGCCCGGCTGGTCGTTATTACCTGCAGCGCGCGGCGCCCGAGCACCTGCTGGTCGACATCAGTCTGTTTGCGGCGCTGCGCGGCAGCGGCGTGGGCACCGCGCTGATCCGCCAGAGCCAGCAGGACGCCACGGCGCTGGGCCGTGGGATGCGCCTGCATGTGCAGCAGTCCAATCCCGGCGCGCGCCGGCTCTACGAGCGTCTGGGCTTCGTCGCCGAGGAGG
>JAYUIZ010000741.1:0-1474 GCA_043765595.1 Lysobacter sp.
GCCGCTGTACGCGGCGTATCTAGCGGCGACCGGACTGGATCATCCGGGCCGCGACGCGGTGATCGCCGCCGGCGAGATCGACTGGCGCCGCGTCGCCGACGCGCTGGCCGGCACCGCGCCCGGCGGGAAACCGGTCTGGTACCAGAAGCACATGAATCATCATCTGCTGCCGGACATGGATACCGAATGGGTGTTCGGCCTGCACAACATATTGCTGATCCGCGACCCGGCCGAAGTGGTGGCCTCGTATCTGAAATCGCGCGCGACGGTGACGCCCGACGACATCGGCCTGCCGCAGCAGGGCCAACTGTTCGATCGATTGCATGCGCGGCTGGGCGACATTCCGATAGTGATCGATGCCGCCGAATTTCTGCGCGCACCCGAAGCGCATCTGCGCGCGCTGTGCCAGCGACTGGGCATTGCGTTCACGCCGCGCATGCTGGCGTGGCCGGCGGGTCCGCGCGACAGCGACGGTGTCTGGGCCCCCTACTGGTACGACGCGGTGTGGCGCTCCACCGGGTTCGAGCCGTGGCGCCCGCGCAAAGACACGCTGAGCGGAGATGCGCTGGCGGTGGCCGAAGCGTGTCGGCCGGTGTATGAGCGGCTGCATCGCCATCGAATGGCCGTGGGGTGAAACGGGTGGCAAACACTCTGGTTTCATTCACGTAGAAGCACGCGTTTGTAGACGCGCATGCTTCGCTCCCCTCTCCCGTCGGGAGAGGGGAGAGGGGAGAGGGTACGGCGCAGCGACGAGCATCATCGGCGCACGAAACCTCACAACGGCGGCAACACCACCGCGCTGGCGACATACCCATCCGCGACGCGAAAACGACCATGGATGCGCGTGTGCCCCGGCAGACTCGCCTCCGGCACCAGCACCTCGGCGACGAAACCGTCCTCGCCTGCGAATTCGATCTCAACCTGCTGGAAATCCAAGAAGATGCGGCGTTCGGGATAGATCGCCTTGTAGACCGCTTCCTTGATCGAGAACACCAGGATGCCGCCGAGCGGGCGCAGCGCGGACGGCAGCGCGCCGATGCGACCGCGTTCGGCTGGACGCAGGATGTGTGCGTGGAGGCCTTCGTCGAGCGCCCGAGCGGGCTCGACATCGATGCCGATGCCGGCGCTGACCGCTCGCGGCGCCAACGCCACTGCGCAGAGCGAACGGCAATGGGTGATGGAACCGACCACCGCCTGCGGCCAGGTCGGCACGCGATCCTTGTCGCGCAGCAGCGCATCGGTGGCGACGCCAGCGCGATGCAGCAGCGTGCGCGCCAACTCGCGGCCGGCGGCGAATTCCAGCCGTCGCGATTCCACCGCGCGCTCGATCAGGCTCTGCTCGGATGCAGGCAAGCGCGCCGGAATCGCATCCGCGGGCACCATTTCGGCGATCAACACCGCATCAGGCAAGAGTGCGCGGAACAACATCAAGAAAGTCTTTCCATAGATACATGTCCTGATCGCCAAAACGCGG
>JAYUIZ010000742.1:0-4119 GCA_043765595.1 Lysobacter sp.
TCCGCCTGCCCGCCGATGCCTCGCGCGACGTGATCATGATCGGCCCGGGCACCGGCGTCGCCCCGTTCCGCGGCTTCGTGCAGGAGCGCAGCGTCATCGGGGCTTCCGGCCGCAACTGGCTGCTGTTCGGCAACCCGCACGCGCGCAGCGATTTCCTCTACCAGATCGAGTGGCAGGACGCGCTCAAGCGCGGCGAACTGCAGCGTCTCGTCCTCGCGTTCTCGCGCGATCAGGCGCACAAGGTCTATGTGCAGGACAAACTTCGCGAACACGGCCGCACCCTGTTCGACTGGCTGGAAGGCGGCGCGCACCTTTACGTGTGCGGCGACGCCACGCGCATGGCCAAGGACGTGCACGCGGCGTTGCTCGACGCGATCGCCACCCACGGCGGCAAGTCCGCCGAAGACGCCAACGATTACCTCAACGCCCTGCAATCGCAGGGCCGTTATTCGCGGGACGTATACTGATATGGACATCCTGACATGAGCAGCCACTCGGTCGAAGACATCAAACAGCAGAGCGGCCGTCTGCGCGGCACGCTGGTCGAATCGCTGGCGAACCGGATCACCGGCGCGCTGGCCGACGACGATCAGACCCTGATCAAGTATCACGGCAGCTACCAGCAGGACGACCGCGATGTGCGCGACGAGCGCCGCCGCCAGAAGTTGGAAGCCGATTTCTCGTTCATGATCCGCACGCGCACGCCCGGCGGCGTGGTCACCCCAGCGCAGTGGCTGAAGCTGGATGCCATCGCGACCACCTTCGCCGAACGCGGCCTGCGCATCACCACCCGCCAGGCGTTCCAGTTCCACGGCGTCATCAAAGGCGAGCTGAAATCGACGATGCAGGCGATCAACGCCGCATTGATGGACACCCTCGCCGCCTGCGGCGACGTCAACCGCAATATCGCGGTCGCCTCCAATCCGTATCTTTCGCAGGTGCATACCGCAGTGCAGGCGCAGGCCGAAGCAGTGTCGAAGCACCTGCTGCCCAATAGCCGCGCCTACTACGAAATCTGGTTGGACGAAGAAAAAGTCGCCGGCAGCGGCGAAGAGGAAGAGCCGATCTACGGTGCCACCTATCTGCCACGCAAGTTCAAGATCGCGTTCGCGGTGCCGCCCAGCAACGACGTCGACGTGTTCGCACAGGATCTGGGCTTCATCGCGGTCATCGGCAACGACGGCAGCGGCAACGACGGCGCCCTGCTCGGTTACAACGTCAGCGTCGGCGGCGGCATGGGCGCGACCCACGGCGACGCCGAAACCTACCCGCGCATCGCCGATGTGATCGGCTTCATCACACCGGACCAGGTAATTCCGGTCGCTGAAGCCGTGGTCACCACCCAGCGCGACTGGGGCAACCGCGCGGTGCGCAAGCGCGCACGGCTGAAGTACACCATCGACGATCACGGCCTGGAGGCGTTCAAACTCGAAGTCGCGCGTCGCGCGGGCATCGTGTTCGCACCGGCGGATGCCTTTGCGTTCGCGCACAACGCCGACGAATTCGGCTGGCACCAGGGCGACGACGGTCGCTGGCATCTGACCCTGCGCATTCTTTCCGGCCGGATCTGGGATCGTGATGGTCTACGCCATCTCAGCGGACTGCGCGAGATCGCCAAGCTGCTCAATGCCAGCGGCGGCCCGTCGGAATTCCGCCTCACCGCCAATCAGAATATGCTGATCGCGAATCTCGACGACGCACAGCGCGCGGTGATCGATCATCTGATCGGCGAGTACGCACTGGACACGCATCGCCTGGCCTCGCCGCTGCGCAAAGCCGCGCTGGCGTGTGTCGCATTGCCGACCTGCGGTCTGGCGATGGCCGAAGCCGAACGTTACCTGCCCGCGTTCGTCGATCGCCTCGAAGCGGTGATGGCCAACAATGGTCTGGACGGCAACGATCTGCACCTGCGCATCAGCGGCTGCCCGAACGGCTGCTCGCGGCCGTATCTGGGCGAAATCGCCCTGGTCGGCAAGGCCCCCGGCCGTTACAACCTGATGCTGGGTGCCGACCACCGCGGCCAGCGTCTGAACACGCTGCACCGCGAGAACATCGACGAAACCACGATTCTCGACACTCTCGACCCACTGTTCCGACAGTACGCGGCCGAGCGCACCGACGCCGAGCGTTTCGGCGATTTCCTGATCAGGAGCGGCCTGGTGAACGAATACATCGCCCCCGGCAAAGCACTGCCACTGGAGTTGATCGCATGAGCCTTCCCGATCCGGTCACCGCGGCCGAATCGCCGCAGGCCCTCGCTGAACTGAACCGCTGGCTGGCGACGCGCAGCGCACCGGAGCGCGTGCAGTGGGCGGTCGAACACCTCGCCGGCCATCACGCGCTGTCGTCGAGCTTCGGCGCGCAGGCCGCGGTCGCGCTGCACATGACCACCCAGGCAAAGCCGGACATTCCGGTCATCCTGATCGATACCGGCTACCTGTTTCCGGAAACGTATCGCTTTGTCGACGAGTTGACCGAACGCCTGTCGCTGAATCTCAAGGTCTACCGCCCGCAGGTCGGTATCGCGTGGATGGAAGCGCGCCACGGCAAGCTGTGGGAAAACGGCATCGACGGCATCCAGCGTTACAACCAGCTGCGCAAAGTCGAGCCCATGCAGCGCGCGATGCGCGACCTCGGCGTGCGCACCTGGATCGCCGGCCTGCGCCGCAGCCAGACCAGCACCCGCGCCGCCATCGACTTCCTCGAACTGCGCGACGGCCGCTGGAAACTGCACCCCATCGCCGACTGGACCGATCGCGACATCTGGCAATATCTCGAAGTCAACCATCTGCCCTACCACCCGCTGTGGCACGAAGGCTATGTGTCCATCGGCGACATCCACACCACCCGCCGCCTCGAAGACGGCATGGACGCGGAAGACACCCGTTTCTTCGGTCTCAAGCGCGAATGCGGCCTGCACGAGGACTGGGCGGAGCTGGCGAAGAGCGCTTGATCGCCCGTTGGAAATCGGTCGATCGAACCGTATAGCGTCCCGTACAGCGGACGACAGTCCGCCGCATTCAAATTCACGAACATCGGCCCGTACGTGTCCATCGGCGACATCCACACCACCCGCCGCCTCGAAGACGGGATGGACGCGGAAGACACCCGTTTCTTCGGTCTCAAGCGCCAATGCGGCCTACACTAGGACTGGGCGGAGCTGGCGAAGAGCGCCTGATCGCCCGTTGGAAATCGGTCATCGAACCGTATAGCGTCCCGTAGAGCGGACGACAGTCCGCTGCATTCAAATTCACGAGCATCGGCCCGAAAGCCGATCTAAATACAGTTCCTCGAGGCGATTGCCGCACAGCCATCGTGGCCCGGCCACGGCTTCGTCATGCATGCCACAGCCATCCGCGCGACAATAAGCGGCCTGGCGGCCTGTCGCCGCATCGAATTGGACCGCAATGCCTTCATCGTCACACCCCGCGCAGGACGCAGCGATCGACGCGCCGCGCGCCGCTGGTGAGCGCGCCGCCGACGCACTTGCCGCCGATGCCCGCGCCTGTATCGCCTTCCTCGACGCCGTAGCCGCCGACCGCGACCTGCTCGACTGCTTGCCTGAAGAAGACCGCGGCCGGCTGCATCAGGCCGTAGCGAGCGTCTACCATCCCGACCCGGTGCTGCGCCGGCAGAAAATGAAGGCCGCCGAGCGCGCGCGCAACGCCGCGCAGGTCGCACGCGAGGAAGCGGTGCTGCACGAGACCGGCATCCGCGAACTGCGCCGCCGGCCGGTATTCACCACACCCAATTATTTCCCGCCGCAGGATTTTGTGGCCGACGATCGCGACACCGATACGCCGGAACCACACGAGTCGATCGAACCGCAGCATTGCTATGTCTGCAAGCAGAAGTATTCGCTGATCCATCATTTCTACGATCAGCTGTGCCCGACCTGCGCCGAATTCAATTTCAACAAGCGCACCGAAACCGCCGACCTGCGTGGCCGCGTGGCGCTGCTGACCGGCGGCCGGGTCAAGATCGGCTATCAGGCCGGGCTCAAGCTGCTGCGCGCGGGCGCAACATTGATCGTGACGACGCGCTTCCCGCGCGACTCCGCCGCACGCTACGCCGAAGAACCGGATTTCGGCGACTGGGCCGACCGCTTGGAAATCTTTG
>JAYUIZ010000743.1:0-1472 GCA_043765595.1 Lysobacter sp.
ACACCATGCTGGGCTTGGCAGCCCAGCCTACGCGGACGATTTGATCGGAACATTCCGAATAGCTTGTCAGCGGGTTCAGAAATCCGGCCGCAGCTTCACCGTTTCCAGTTCGCGGCGCACGCTGCGCATGAAGATGCCGGGCGCGAACCACGTGTAGACGCAGAAGCCCAGCCAGACGATGGACAGCCCCGGCGTCCAGCTCTTGAGACCGTGATCGACCAGCGCGATGCCGGCAGCGCGATACAGCAGGTACATGCCGACCAGCAGGGCGATCGCGCGTCGGCTCGATCCCGCCGTGATCCACGTCTGGAAACGCCACCACACGCCGAGAAACCAGTTTTGCCGGGCCTTGATCGCGGCCAGCAGCGTCAACGCGCCTTCGTCGCCGGGTTCGTTCTGCAATGCCCACAGCGCATGCGCGCGGGCCTCTTCGACGCGGCCGGCGGCAAGGTCGCAGTGACCCAGCAGGACCAGCGCGTCGATGTGTTCGGGATCGATTTCGAGCGCGCGCTGCGCATGCGCACGCGCGGGTTCGCGGCGGCCGCGGTCGTACTCGATCCAGCCGTACTGCGCCCACACGCCGGGATCGTCCGGGTCGCGCTCGCTGGCCTCGACAATCTCCGTGAGCGCCCGTTCGGGTTTGCCCCAGTTCTGATACAGGGTGGCGGCCAGACGGCATGTATCCGCGCTTTCGGGCGCCAGCGCGCGGGCCGCGTCGATATGCGCTTCGGCCTGCTTGAACGCGCCGCGCGCGATCTGCACCGCAGCCATCGCCAGATGCGCCAACAGCGAGTCCGGATCGAGTTCGAGCGCCAGCGCCGCTTCCAGATCCGCGGCGTACAGGCGTTTGCGCCGCACCAGGCAGGACGCAAGGATCGCGTGCGCGTCGCTGTGGTCAGGTGCTTCGCCCAGCACGCGGGTCAGTACGTCGATGGCCTGATCGTGATGGCCGCCGTGCATCAGCTGCAGCGCGTGTTCGAGCAGCCGGGCGAGGCGCAGCTCGTCGTTCATCGCAGCGCCACCGACAGCAGACCGGGTATTTCCAACGCGTCCAGAAAACTGCGCGCGGCCACGAAACAGATCAGCAGGCCGACCGCACCGTTGCGTAGTTGGCCGCCGAAATGAAGGATGAGTTCGGTACTGCGCGATTGGCTGACGTACAGCGCATAGCCCAGCGACATTTTCAGCGCCGGGAACGCCAGTGCGGCGTACTGGATCGCCGAATTCTCCAAAAAGCCATTCTGCCTCGCCCAGCCGATGGCGAGCGCCAGCAGCACGCATCCGACCAGGCTGGCGATGATGTAGCCCCATTCGCGCGCTGCACTGGCGCTGCCCAGCGCGCGCGAATTGAACGCGAACCACGCCAGTCCCAGCGCATTGCCCGACAGCATCAACGCCAGCAGCGGCCACATCGGGTCGACGGCGTAGCGGATCAGACCGGAAGGGCGGGGTTCGTCGGGAATGCGGTAACG
>JAYUIZ010000744.1:0-1472 GCA_043765595.1 Lysobacter sp.
CTGGCCGAACGCATCCACGAAGGTGTCGTCGAAATCCTCGACGTTCAGATCGCCACGTCCCACTTCAACCTCGAAGTCCTGGATGAATGCGACGCAACCGTCCACCTCCACCCGGTAGGGATGCTCGGAGATGACCCGAAGCCCCATGTTCTCCATCATTGGCAGCGCATCCGACAGCGGAATATCGTCGTTCAACCGGTAGAACTTGAAGCGCAGGCCGCCGTCCTGGTCGCGGCACAGGCTCAGGCGCAGATCGTTGTCGGGCGTGAGCGAGGCAAGCTGTTCGACATCGTCGGCGGCGCCCGCGGACGAGATTTTTTCGATGTAGCCGGCGGGCAGCGCGCGGCCGTAGCGGTTGGCTAGGGCGAGACCCTGTTCCTCGCCGTGGCGGGTGACCAGCTGCTCGCGCAGAGCGTCCTGCCAGTTGCGGACGATGGCGGTCAGGCTGGCATCGATCTGCGCGGCATCGACATCGACCACTTCGCCCTTGCGCGGCCGCACCAGCATGTGCAGCTGCGCCAGCGGCGAATCGCCCAGTTGGATCGTGGAGTCGACGCGATCGGCGTGCAGCGCGTCCTTGAGCATCGCTTCGATGCGCAGGCGGATTTCGGTGTTGTAGCGATCGCGCGGAATATAGGCCAGCACCGAATAGAAACGGCCGTAGCGATCGTGGCGCAGGAACAGGCGGCTGCGCACGCGCTCCTGCAGGCTGAGGATGCCGGAAGCAAGCTGGAACAGCTCGGTCTCGGTCGACTGGAACAGTTCATCGCGCGGCAGCGTTTCAAGGATATGCCGCAGCGCCTTGCCGCTGTGGCCAGTGGGCTGCAGACCGGATTTCATCATCACGTAGTCGTGACGCTCGCGCACCAGCGGGATTTCCCACGGACGACGGGTGTAGGCGCTGGAGGTGTAGAGGCCGATGAAACGCTGTTCCGCGATCGGACGACCGTTGGCGTCGAAACTCAGCACGCCGATGTAATCCATGTAGCCGGGACGATGCACGGTGGCGCGGGCGTTGGTCTTGGTGAGGATCAGCGCGTCGACCGCACCCGATTTCGGGATGAAATGCGCCGCGAGCGAGGTGAGTTTGCGCGGCGAGCCGTTTTCGCGCCCGCGCAGCAGGCCCAAGCCGGTATCGGGCTCTGCGGCCAGCACTTCTTCGCCGCCCTGCTTGCGCACGCGATATTCGCGATAACCCAAAAATGTGAAGTGTTCGTCGGCGGCCCAGCGCAGGAATTCGCGCGCTTCCAGCCGGCCGGCGTCGCTCACCGGCATCTTGCGCTCGCCCAGATCCTCGGTGACTTCGAGCATTCTTGCGCGCATCGCCGGCCAATCGCGAACAATGCTGCGCACATCGGTCAGCACGTCGCGGATCGCGCGTTCGATCACCGCCGCATCGGCCGCCGACATGTTAGACCATGGATACCACCTTGATTATTTGGTCCGAGAACTCCAAAAAGTCTATCCTCAAA
>JAYUIZ010000745.1:0-4115 GCA_043765595.1 Lysobacter sp.
AGCGCGGGCGACAGGAACGTGTTGTCGACCACCGTCAATGCGCCGACAGCGTGCGCGGCGTCGATCACGAAGCGCAGATCGGTGATGCGCAGCAGCGGGTTCGACGGGGTTTCGATCCACACCACCGCCGGCTGCGTCGCCAGCGCCTCGGCCAGCGCGCGCGGATCGGTGAAGTCGATGGTCGTCAGCTCGAACGCGCCCTTGTTGGCCAGCGCATTGAACAAGCGCCAGCTGCCGCCGTATGCGTCGTGGGGCACCACCAGACGCTGGCCCGGCTTCAGCAGTGCATGCAGCAGCAGGGTGATCGCGGACATGCCGGTGGAGGTGACCACCGCGCCGGCGCCGCCTTCCAGCTCCGCCAGCGCCTCGCCCAGCAGGTCTCGGGTGGGGTTGCCGCTGCGGGTGTAGTCGTACTGCCGCTTTTCGCCGAACCCGGCGAAGCTGAAATTCGACGACAGCACCAGCGGCGGCGTCACCGCGCCGAACGCGGTATCGCGGTCGATGCCGGCGCGGACCGCATGGGTGGCTGCGCGCGCGGCGCTGCGGCGCGGCAGGCCGTTGATGTTGTCGGCGCTCATGCCGCACCTGCGGACACGTTGCGCAAGGCTTGATCGAGGATGCGGCCGATCTCGCCCGTTTCGGTGAGGAAAGCGTCGTGGCCGAATTTCGAGCTCAACAGGCGCAGTTCGCCCTGCGGCAGGGCTTCGGACAGCGCGAACAGATCGTCCTGCGGCACCAGCCGGTCTTCGGCGATGGCGACCACCGTGGTGGGCACCGGCACGCGGCGCGGGTCGATGGCGTGCAGATCGATGGACTCTGACAGGCGCAGGAATGCGGTTGGCGTGGTGCGCGCGATCCAGGTCGCGGCGCAATGTTCCAGGTAATCCTCGGCGGCCACGCGCACGCGGCCGTGGACCAGCGTCGGCGGCGCGTCGAAGCGCTCGGCGAACTCGTCCGGGGTGCGATAGGTCAGCATCGCCAACTGCCGCGCCAGCGCCAGCCCCTGCGCTTCGTCGCACTGCAGTTGGCCCAGCGCCACCGCCTGACGCTGCAGCGCGCGCGAGGCGCTGGCGAACGGGTGCGAGCGGTGCGCGCCGCTGATCGCGACCAGCCTGCCGACGCGCTGCGGATAACGCGCCGCGAACTGCAGGCCGACCATCGCGCCGTACGAACAACCGAAGAAGGCGGCCACGCGGTCGATGCCCAGCGCATCGAGCACAATCGCGATGGCATCGGCCTGATCCGCGCTGTCGATCGGCGCGTCCAGCGTGCCGTCGGCGCCGATCCAATCGATCGCCAGCACCTGCACGAGGTTCGTGTCCAGACCGATACCGCTTTGGCTCTGCCACCAGCCCGATTCAGGAAATGCCTCGCTGGCGACCACGTGCCGGTGCGCGGAAATGCCGCCGGCCGCCAGCACCACCGAAGCGCCTGCCGGGCCGACCAGCTCGTAGCCGATATGCAGATCGCGCGCGCCGGCGTGGGCCAGCGTCAATTGCGCGTGCACGCGGCCGCGGATCGCAGTGACGGGCGCGGTCGCGGGCGCGGCGAAGGGTCGACAGTCGTAAAGGGACGAGTCCGCGAGCTGCGGTTCGGCGAAAGCGGCGAGGGTCATGGCGGTCTCCGGGGCGATGGGGCCATCGAAGCCGCGGGGAGACCGGAGGGAAGCTGCTGCGCACGGACAAACCACACGACCGGGGCGCGCAACCATCTTCACGGACGGACACAGGGTCCCCGCAGGAATTGGCACCTTGTGGAGCCATCGCAGTTGCGATGCCTCCATCAGGTTGCCCCGGCGTCTTCGGGCCTGTCCCTCAGCCGGTCTTGATGGATAGGCGCAGATTGCCGGAGGGTTTCGGGCTTGTCAATCTCTTCATCCGCATAGAACGATAAATCATAAGCGCCAACCCGCCAGCGCCGATTCCGCGATAATTCGCGCATGCGTACTCATTCCCTACGCCGCGTCGGTGCGGCCAGCAGCGTTGTTTTCCTGCTCATTTACGCCGCATCGGCCCTGCCCTACGCCGCCGCGAAGCCGCCCCGCCCGTCGTCGACGGTCGTCGCCGAGGCCTTCGTCTCGGCTGAAAGCCCGACCAGAGACGAGCTCGACTCGCTCGCCACATGGCGCCATCCCGACGGCACCGTCTGGCTGATCGCAACCGCCAAATCCAGCCATCGCCTGGTAGTCTTCGACGCCGATACCGGCGCCCGGCTGCGCGAATTCGGTGAGAAGGGCAGCGAGCCCGGCCAGTTCATGCGCCCGAACGGCATCGCCGTCCACGGCGACCGTCTGTTCGTGGTCGAGCGCGACAACCGCCGCGTGCAGGTGCTCTCATTGCCCGATTTCCGCCCACTCGGCAGCTTCGGCGAAGCCCAGATGCGTGCGCCCTACGGCCTATGGCTGAACCCGATGCAGGCCGGCGGCAGCACCGATGCCGTTGCCGATACCGTCGAAATCTACGTCACCGACAGCTTCATGCTGGGCGAGCGCTTCGACGTGATCCCGCCGCTGAAACAACTCGATCAGCGCGTCCGCCGCTACCGTCTGCGCTTCGATGCCGAAGGCGGATTCGCGGCAGAATCGCAGGGCCACTTCGGCGACACCGGCGAGGCCGATGCACTGCGCATCGTCGAATCGATCGCTGGCGACGCGGCCCATAACCGCCTGCTGATCGCCGATGAATACCGTCCGCAGTCGACCCTGCGCGAATACACCCTGGCCGGCCGCGCCACGGGGCGGCAGGTCCCCGACGACACCTTCGCCTTTGAAGCCGAAGGCGTGTCGCTGTGGACCTGTAAGCGCGACAAAGGCTATTGGGTTTCGGTCGACCAGCTCTCGCCGCTGACCGTGTTTCATGTCTTCGACCGCAAGACCCTGACCCGCATCGGCAGCATCACCGGCAAGACCGTCGCCGCCACCGACGGCATCACCCTGCGCACTGCGGCGAGCAAGCAGTTTCCGAAAGGCGCCCTGTTCGCGGTGCATCAGGATAAATCGGTCGCCGCCTTCGATCTGCGCGATATCGTGAAGGCGCTGAAGCTAGACCGCGGCTGTCTGTAAGGCAACGATGCGCGCGACACGCCTCGCAATGATCGTCTGCATGCTGTGCGTGAGTGCGCAGGCGTCATGGACGCCGTTGCGCATGACCGGGCCGCAGGACCCGCGCGTCGCGGTGAGTTTCCTCGAAGCGACAAACAGCGACAGCACCGGCATGGCCGAGGTCTGGGCAGAGAACAGGCTCGGAGGCCCGGTGGAAGTGTCGCTTTCTCCTGATCGCGGCAGCGGCATCGCCGGCGATCCGCCGCTGCCTGCGCGGATGGTGTTGCTCGGATTCGAGCGCAAGTTGATTGCACGCCTGAAGGCGCAGTCCGGCCGCGGGCTGCGGCTGCAGGTGGCGCCGGGCACACCAGACGCAAAGCCGCGCGATGTCGAATACGCCTATCCGCTGCAGACCTCGCAACTGCGGATCGAACAGGGCTGGGGCGGCGCCTACAGCCATCGCGACGCCCAGAACCGGCATGCGGTGGATTTCGCCGCCGACATCGGCACCCCGGTGATCGCCGCGCGCGCCGGCACGGTGATGGAGGTCGAAGCCGATTTCGCCCGGGCCGGCCTCGATGCGGAAATATTCGCCGGCCGCGCCAACTTCGTGCGCATCGTCCACGACGACGGCACGATGGCGCTGTACGCGCATCTGGATGTCGACGGCGTGGTGGTGCGCGTAGGTCAGCGCGTGCGCAAGGGCGAGGCCATCGGGTTTTCCGGCAACACCGGCTTCACCGCCGGCCCGCACCTGCACTTTGTTGTGCAGGCGAACCGCGGCATGCGCCTCGAATCTATCCCGTTCCGCATGTTCGGCCCGCAGGGCATCCTGCGGTTTAGCGAATCGAAGTCATCCGTTTTATAAAGCGGGCTTTAGAGCCTGTTCATGATCTCTCCATGCCTCGCGTTGTGTCGCAGTGGCCCCTTAGGAATTGGGCTGGGAATTGGGCGTCGCGCAGTGCTTGACTGGTGGACAAGTCAAGCGGCGCACGGCTCCCAACGGGCCACTGCGGCACAACCCGAAGGGCCGGTCCTGCCGGGACGCGGTGCGGGGTCATCGTTCGGTCATGGA
>JAYUIZ010000746.1:0-1471 GCA_043765595.1 Lysobacter sp.
GATCTCGGTGATCGTGTCGGCGGCCAGTTGCCTGCGTTCCAGATCGGCGATGTGGTTGGCGATCTCGACGGACAGCAGCGGCGCATCGCTGACAGGCCCTACAACCAGCACTGGCGCGGCCACCGTCTGGGATTGGACAGGGACCGCAATACCGGCCGCCGCTTGCAGGGTCTTGATGAAGTCGAGGGTGTCCTGCGACCCAGAAGTGGTCACGGTCCCGAAATCGACCCCGCCGACTTTCACGCCGCTCGCGGTCCAGTCGCGCAGGGATCCGCTATCAGCGGCCTGCTGCGCACTGTCGAGAAGCTTCTTGAAGTCCACCATCCCCGTCCCCTTCCGTAGGGCATCGAACCCGTCGGAGAGCGCCACAGCCAAACAGGCGGCGGATAGCCGTGCGGCATCGCCGCGCAAGCCACGGAGCGATCGGAGAATGAAGCGGGAACCGACGGCGGAACGCAGGTCGGTGGGCACCCGGAAGCGGACATACAGACCGCTCGGTCGGGGCAGAAAATACGGCTTCGGCATGGAAACGAAACCTAAAACGATACCTCAATGGAGGTATCGTTTCCGGGCCGATCTTTGAAAACCCTTGCTAATTCAGTGCTTTACGCGCTGATCGCCAAGCGTGGAGCGGGTGATGGGAATCGAACCCGTTCACCCTCTTCCCTTTCCGATCAATCGCTTACCGCATCGGACAGGGCTACAAAATCGTTCCCGAAATGGTTCCTTGGGAAGCGAGAGCGTAGCGCACACACAGCATCCACATCAACGACGGCCACAGCGCAGCTCAAACCAACCGCGGCCCCTTCGGTGCCGGCCCATCCGGCCCGTCCATGCCCTGCGTTGGCGCAGGCGGTTTAAGACTTTGTTCGAGCGCCTGCTGCTGGTTGATCGCTGCGACGTTCTCGCTGCTTTGCGACAGCTTCTGTCCGGCAAGTTGGCCGACATCCCCCACCGCGGTTTTCGCCCACGGTGCAGACAGGTCCGCAGTGTCGGTCATTCCGACCTTGGTCCCATCGGGTGTGAACTTCGCGGCTCCGATTATGTCCAGACCGCGCTCTCGCGCCTTCTCAGTCAAACCGCCCGCGAGTTGACGGCTGATCTCGTCCGGCTCGCGACCTAACTGCTTGTCGCGCTCGTTCACTGCTCCGAGTAAGGTCGCGAACATCACTTGGTTTTGGTGTGCGGGATTGTCGAGTAGCACCGCACCGGCCCGCTCCGGCTTGGCATCTTCCTGGGGCACTCGGTCGGGTTCTTCTGACTTGCCATTCCGATCACCCGGCCCTGATATCGCCGGCACCGCTACACGCACCGCTGCCTGGGTTTCGTCCTGCGACAAGCCCGCACGATTCGCCTCGCGCTGCACCTGCTCACGCACGTCGCGTTGTTCGGTGGTCGCTTGTTCGATCGCGTGCACCGGTGCAGCCTGCTCCGTCGCACCTTTCGCCAGTCCGCGCGCACGGACATCGCT
>JAYUIZ010000747.1:0-4105 GCA_043765595.1 Lysobacter sp.
CCTGAAAGGCCGGGTTGCAGCGCTGCATACGGTGCTCACGTATCTGCTCTCGGAATTGCCGGACGATTTGCAAACCAGAATCCGCGACCGATTGGCACGCGAACGGTTGACCAATCCCGCACCGTACGCGGACATGCCCGCGGTGCAGGATTCGTTCGTAAACGCGATGGCCGTACTCGAATTCCAATTGCTGCCGAAATGATCGAATGGCGCAGCGGGCAGGTCGGAATGGAAGATTCGCGTCGCCCTTAGCAGGCAACGACGCGCAGGCAGGGCGCTCGTTGCGGTGCGCCCGCCCTCTTTCTTTGACTCGCAGCTCCAAGCAGAAGTCCGCCACCAATCCAACCATCGTCATGTGTTGATACCGCCTAACGTACGGCCGTCAGCGCCTGTGACCAGCAAGCCGATGCGTCGGAACCACATTTCCAGCGGCACCGTCACCAGCGGCGGCATGGCCGCCAACAGGGCCACGATCCAAGCCCACCAGGGCCAGCGCAGGCGCACGGCCGACACCAGTGTGACCACCACGTAGAACAGGAACGCCATACCATGCAGACGGCCGAACAGCCATACCCCCAGATCGGTGGTCTGGGTGCCGTATTTCAGCAGCATCCCAACCAGCAATCCGGCCCAGGTCAGGCCTTCGGCAAAGGCTGCGATAGCGAACAGACGCCCGGCGGGCGACAGGGAAGACGACATGCATGAACTCCAGAGAGGAATGCCGCGACGCGATGGCGGCGACGACGCCCGCTGGCCCGCATAGTTTAGCCGCCCGCCACCCCGGCTTTTCGTAGGGCGGGTCTTGCAACCGCCGCTTTTCAAAGCGACCTCTTCTTATCACGCAGCCTGCATCCCTCCGGTGATGCGAAGCTGTTGGTTCGGCTAACAGGCGGATAAAACCCGCCCTACGGACTCCCCAGATGAAGTCGGCATGTATGATCAGCCTTCATCTCGGAAAAAAACGGAGACTGCGGCGTCACCGCAAACAAGCGCACGCCGCGCAAACGTATGAACAGTTCTCTGGACACGCGCGAACCCGACGAAGCGGCGATGATCGCCGAGATGATCGACATCCTGCGCCGCAAGATGGAGCGCGATTACGACGCGGGCAACACCCGTCGCGATGCCCACCCCAAAGCTACCGGGCTGCTGCGCGGGCGTTTCAAAGTGGCGCCCGATCTGCCGAAGCATCTGCGCGTGGGCCTGTTCGCCAAAGCGCAGACCTACGATTGCTGGATCCGTACCTCGAATTCCAGCGGCAAGCCGCAGTCGGACGCGATCGCCGATGCGCGCGGCCTCGCGATCAAGCTGATGGCGCCGGGTGGCACCCGCAAGGACCAAACCCCGCTGGGTCAGGACTTCGTGCTGCTAAGCACCCCGGTCATGCCGCTCGGCACCGTCGCCCTGTTCCGCGATGCGGTGTACTACACCATCGAAAGCTCGGTGGTGCTGTTCGCCGCCAAAACCCTGCTGCGCGGCCATGCGCGCGCGCTGCTGGGCTTGGCCGCGCTGCGCATCCGCCCGACCTCGCCGCTGGACATCCAGTACTGGAGCACCACGCCCTACCGCTTCGGCAAGGGCCGCGCCGTGAAGTATTCGCTGATCCCCACCTCGCGCCAGCACAGTAAAATGCCGAAAACCCCGGGCGCTTCGTACCTTAGCGAAGCGATGCAGCAGCATCTGGAAACATCCGAGGCCAGCTTCGATTTCTGCGTGCAGCTGCGGCAAGACGGTATGCCGATCGAAGACGCCGCCCCGCGCTGGGACGAAACCGCATCGCCGTTCCTGAAGGTCGCGACCCTGCGCATCCCCAAACAGAAGTTCCGCACCAAGCAGCGCGACGCCTTGGCCGAATCGCTGGCATTCTCCCCCGGCCACGCCTTGCCCGCGCACGCCCCCATCGGCGGCTTGAACCGCGCCCGCATCAAGATCTACAAAGCGCTGTCGAAATTCCGGCACGCGCGGGATGGGCGAACGGAGATTGCGTAGGGTAGGGTGAGCGCAGCGATGCCCATCATCCACAGATCGTCGCAGCGAGGCGATCAGAGCGGAACCGGTCGTGTTTCAACATGGGTGACGGTGGAAATATTCGCGCTTCGTCGGTTGGTGGGCATCGCTGCGCTCACCCAACCCTACGCGCTACTTGCTCGCTTTTCGTGCAGCATCAGATAAGCGATCCAGGCGGGATTCTCGGACGCCAACGCTGCCAACCGGCGCTTTTCGATGACGGGCAGGCGCTTGAATCGATACTCGTTCGACAGCGCTTCGCCTCGGCTGTCGAAGACGAATGCACCGAGCAATCGAACCGGCTTTCGCATTTTCGTAAACCGCGCCCCGCGCCCCGTGCAGTGAGCTTTGAACCTCCTCAGCGGATCAATCGCCGTGCCTGTGTACAGCGCATCGTTTTCGCACAGCAAAAAGTACACCCACGTTTTCATCGATTCTCGAGCCGCCCACGTGCGCCAACAATAGCTTATTGGAGCGCATGCGCGATTAGGCTGCAAACCGACATCCCGCTTCCACGACAGTAGCGTGCGGCGCGTAGATGCGAGTGATTCCGAATGTGCGGTGAGAATAGTGATATTCGATCAACTCCAGGGAGCACACATGACCCTTTTTCTGAATTTTCTGACATAGCCCGGGTAAGCGCACAGCGCGCACCCGGGAGAACGCAAGTCGCCAAGTAACCGTGGCGGTTCAAGTTCAAAAGCCCCGGGTGCGGCCTGCGGCCTTACCCGGGCTACTCGCTGCCGTGAAGATTGGGTCTTCGTCGAAGGTGGGGTTCGCTGCGCTCACCGCCACCCTACGAGTCCGCCTTATGCGTTACGAGTCCACCTTACGCGTATACGCGTTTGTTTTCCGCTTCGTTTGTGGTGGGTCAAGATCCGCCTTACAACCACGGTGGTTTGTCGGGCGGGTTTCAACCCGGCTTACGGGTTAGCGCGGAGCGATGATGTTCGCGCGTCGGGCGGCGATGAAGGAGCGCACCATCAGCGCGAGCAGCGCCGCGGACAGCATCAGCATCCCGACATTGACGCCGAGGGCCAGCGGGCTCATCCGCGCAGCGCGGATCACCAGTGCCGCCGCCGGTGCGAGCGCGCCGAGCAGGGCCACCACCGCGGCGACGTGCATGAGGTGCCGGCGGGCGCCTTCGAAGGCCAGCGACAGGCCGGCCAGGGCCGCGAGCGCGATGCCCACGTAGGCCGGGAGCAGCGCCGTGCGGCTGGAGGAGATCGAGAAGGCACCGACGCCGAGGGCGATCAGCAGTGCGGCGAAGATCAACGTGGTCTTGGGCATTGGGATCTATTCCTCAGGCGCCGATCGGGTTGCCCTTCCCGGCATTGATGTTGAACGCCTTGATCGCGCGGGCGAAGTCGTTCGGGTTCATCTTACGCTCGGCGGCCAGCGCCGCGATGTTGGCGTGCGCGATGTAGTAGCGGTCCACCTCGAAGTGGCGGCCCAGGTTGGAACGGGTGTCCGAGCGCCCAAACCCATCCGTCCCCAACACGTTATACCGAATCGGCACGAACGCGCGGATCTGATCAGCAGGCCAGGATGGGGACGGCCAGGATCGCGGCCAGGATCGGGACACCCACTATTCCGTTCCACCAGCCGATGCGCCGAGCGCGGGAGGCGAGGTTGGTGAGGTCTGTCAGGGAAGCGGCCATTTGTAAGCTGCAATGATCTGAATGGTGGGTGTTCTGGTTTTTGCTTCTTCAAGATGCTTTGCGATGACCGAGAGATGCGGTTCTTCGCCGATGGCGGGCATCGCTGCGCTCACCCCCACCTTACGAGTCCACATTACGCGTTAAGGTCTTGCTTCCAGGGAGCGTCGCAGGATTTGCGACAGCATTCGGAGATGTTTGCACCGTTCCACTTCCCCCACGGGACCAATTCGGACAGAATGTCAAAATCGTTCCCGGAGCTGTCCATGGATTCCCACAAGTTGATCGACTACGTTCTGCAACGCTACAGTCCAAGAGAGGTTGGTGCGGCATTGGATGTCGACGCCAGAACCGTCAGGCGTTGGCATATCAGGGAAACAGAACCACCGGCCTATGTCGCCGATGCGATCAGACAGCGGCTTTTACCGTTGCAATCATCG
>JAYUIZ010000748.1:0-4094 GCA_043765595.1 Lysobacter sp.
ATCGTCGCATTTGGGTTGGCCCCGCTTTGACAACATTGCTTGATCGATGTAGTTCGCCTCTTGCGTGTCGTAATCGCCCCTTTGAAAACGACTGTGACCTTTTTTCTGAAAGAAGCTGTAGTCCCCCCTTTGAAAAAGGGGGGCAGGGGGGATTTGCTCTTCGCCCGAATGTCCGAAGCGCCCTGTTTCAACCCGCATCGCACCACCACCCGATCAGCCACGCCGTGCCGCCGTGGAAAATCCAGTCTTTCTGCAGGCCGGGCACGTTCTCCAGATGCGGGCCGATGCGGCCGCAGGCCGGCGCGAAGAACGTCACCAGCCCATTTCTACCGAGATGGCGCATCTGCGCGATCGTCTTCTCCGGTTCGCGGAGGTAATACAGCACCTCACAGGCGGTGACCAGATCGAAACGATGGCGCTGGTCGCCCCAAGGCTGGCCGAAGATATCGGCGGCCTCAAAATGCGCCTGCGGCAGGCGGTTGCGCGCGCGCTGCACGGCCTGCGCGCTCACATCCACGCCGTATTGCGCATCGCTGAGCCGGGCAAGGTATTCGGTCTGATGGCCTTCGCCACAGCCCAGTTCGAGTACGGATCCCACCCGTCCAAACGCGCACTCGATCACCGCGTTGGTCGCCGCGAAACGCGCGCGCTCCAGATCCGATGCCATGTTCCAAGGGTCTTCGACGCTGTAGGCCAGATCCAGACGGTCGAAATTGTCGCTGCCGCCGACGCCGCGCAGGGCGTATTTCATCCACAGGCGGCGACGCGCTTTGCGCAACAGGGTGGCGGCTTGGGTGAACAATCGGTGTCCCCAGTCAGTCGCAGGCCAGTTCGGCGGCGGGTGTTGCATCGACCTGCGCGTGCTGTGCGGCCGACATCGGCAGCGGCAGCGGGCGCAACGGCGAGCTGTACCAGCCCGCGACCCTGTCGCAGCGGAATTCCACCCAGGATGGGCCGTAAGTCCAGCGCAGCGCATGCATGTCGAGCGGTTCCCCCAGAATGTTCCGCACCGTATCTTTCCCCTGTCCCGGCACGATATGTGCAGCGGCCGTTCCGGCCTCCGCGACGCTCCGTCCGGGGTGTTTCGCCGTGTGCTCGCTGGTGTTTTCGCGTCCGGTGGCGATCCGCCAAGCCAGTGCCGCGACCACCAGCAGTGCGATTGCGACGAAGTAACGCGGTATCCGGCCAAAACCGGCCGGGGGATTTTCGTTCGCGGCTGTATCGGTCCGTCGCCAGAGGTCTGCAGGCGACGATTCCATGGCGTCATCGACCCATCGCCCCGCTGCGACATCGCCCGGCATGCGCCCGTAGCGCGCGTGAAAATCGAGCGCGGCATCGTAGCGTTGATTCAATTGCTGCAGGCGTCCGGTATCCTCTCCGCTCCCGCCCAGGTCCGGATGCAGTTTCGCCACGCGTCTGCGCCATGCGCCGCGCAACTCGGCGAGCGAGCAGGTCGCATCGATCCCGAGCTCGCGATACAGCGCTGCGAAATCGGTGTTTTCGGACATGCCCGCTCCAGTGAGGCGCTCGTTGTGAGGCGCGCAGTGGACCGCGTTCGATCCACGAATGCAAGCGAATCGGTAACGATCGACGCGGATCGGCGATGCATCGTCCGGTGCCTGCGGGGAAATGCGTTATGCGTGGAATCACGGGGGATTCGATGAGCGGTAGCGGTGTGCAAGCAGGTAACGGTCGAGCCGGAGACGGTCGAACCGGATACGGCCGTGTCGCGGATGGCCGCGAAGCGTCGGCGGCCCGGCGGCCGCGTCTGGCGCGCGCGCTGCAGCGCGTGGGTGCGCTGCAGCTGATCGGGCGCCTGCGCGCCGCACTGCGTCACGACGTGCGCATCCTGGCTTATCACCGCGTGCTGGAATCGGTCGAGCCTCCGGATTTCCGCTTCGATCTGGACCTGATCAGCGCCAGCAGTGACGTTTTCCGCCAACAGGTCGACATCATCAAGCGCCGTTGTTCGCCGATGCGTTTCGACGAGCTCATCGATCGCCTTGATCGTGGGCAGTCGCTGCCGCGACGCGCGGCGCTGATCACATTCGATGACGGCTACGACGACAACTACCGTATCGCCTGGCCGATCCTGCGCGATGCCGGCGTCTCGGCGATGTTCTTCGTCTCCACGGGTCACATCGAGTCCGGTCGCCCCTACGCCTACGACTGGCTGACGCATATGGTGTGCGTGACCCGCGCTGATCGCCTGCAGGTACCGGAACTCGCGATCGACCGGGCATTGCCCGACACGCTGCGGGGCCGCCGCGTGATCGCCAGCGAACTGCTGGATCGCATCAAGACCCTGGATGCCAACGCCCAGCAGGCGCTGATCGCGCGAATGCAGCGCGACTGGTCGCTGCCGTCGGAAAGCGGCCACCCGGATTGCCGGCCGATGACGTGGGCGCAGTTGCGCGAAATGCGCGACGGCGGCATGGAGGTCGGTTCGCACGGCGTGGATCATCAGATGCTGGCGAAAATGACGCCCGTCGCGATGCGCGAGGAGCTCGTCGCCTCCAAAAGCGCGATCGAGCGTGCGTTGGGCGGCGAAGTGCAGGTGATTTCCTATCCGGTGGGCGGTTCCGACGCCTACGACGCCGCCGTGATCGAGACGGTCCGCGACGCCGGCTATCGTCTGGGGTGCAGCTATCGTGCCGGACCCGAATCGATGCGCCCGGAGTCGCGCTACGATCTGCGGCGGATTCCGGTGGAACGCGACGTCTGCCGCGACTGGTTCGAGGGCATGCTCGCACTGCCGGAAGTGTTCTGTTACCGCTCCCGAAGCAGGCGCTGAGCGCCATGTTCGTCGCGATGATGCTCTATCTGCTGTTGGTGCTGATCCGCCCGCAGGATTATCCTGCGCTCGTCGACAGCTTCGGCCTGCCGCTGCAGCCGATGATGCTGATCGTGGCAGCTGGTTTCTGGCTGCTCTCGCCGCGCAAACATTTCGACGCGCCGCAGTATCCGGTGCTGTTGATGTTCTTCGGCGTGCTGATGGTGTCGCACGTCTTCAACGGCTGGCTCGGCGGTGCGCTGGAGCAGTTCGAGAAATTCGCGCCGGTAGTGCTGGCGTTCGTGGTGTTCGCCAACGGCCTGGACCGGCGCAGCCGGGTGCTGAAGACGATGGCCGTGTTTGCGCTGTGCGCGGCGGTGCTCGCGATCCACGGCATCGACCAGCAGCAGACCGGCATCGGCTGGACCGGGATCGGGCTGTCGCAGGGCACGCGCATCCAGTACGTCGGCATCTTCAACGACCCCAACGATCTGGGCATGCTGTTCGTCGCCTGTGTGCCGATGGCGATGTACCTCAGCGGGCGCGGCGGGCTGCTGGGCCTGCGCCGGCTGTTCTGGCTGGCCGTTGCGGGCGTCCTCGTCTATGGCGTGTATCTCACCGATTCGCGCGGTTCGCTGCTGGCGCTGCTGGCGGTGATGGGCGTGTATATCTGGCAGCGCAGAGGCGTGTTCGTGGCCGGCATGCTTGGCTGCATGGCGGTGGGCGTGCTGCTGGCGCTGCCGTCGCGCTTCAACGAGATCGATGTCGAAGAGGCTTCGGCGCAGGGGCGCGTGGATTCGTGGTACGAGGGCCTGCAGATGTTCCAGGGACATCCGCTGTTCGGCGTGGGCCCGGACATGTATTCCGATTATCACCATCTGACCGCGCACAATTCGTTCGTGCTGGTGTTGGCCGAGACCGGCATCATCGGATACACGCTGTGGCTGGCGCTGGTGATCTATTGCTTCCGGATGATGTGGACCGGTTCGCGCCCGCCCGGTGAACTGGCGTGGGAAAGCACGGTCGCGCCGGAAGCCGATGGCGACGCCGAGAGCGCGCTGGCCGAACTCGACGCGTTGGAGGCCGGCATCGCCGAAGGGCGCGCGATCGCGATGACGCTGCTGCTGTCGCTGGTTGGTTTCTTCGTCTCGGCGTTCTTCCTCAGCCGCAGCTACATCATCATCCTGTATCTGCTGGCCGCGCTGGTCGTTGCGCACTACGCCGACATGCGTCGCGAGGATCCCGCATTGCCGCGGTTCCAGCTTGGCAACGATATCGTCCTCATGCCCGCGATTGGCGTCGGCAGCGTCATCGTGCTCTA
>JAYUIZ010000749.1:0-13523 GCA_043765595.1 Lysobacter sp.
CTTCAAAATTCTGCTTCGCGAAAAGAATGATCTTTGCCATGGTTCTGCTCCTTGTGTATGTGATGTGCATGCGATGTAAAGCCAGCAATGATTGTGCCCGGGCGTGACACGGGGCATCGGAGCGATCCGTGGGATGCGCTCGGTGTGCTTCACCGTGTCAGGAACAGACAATAAACCAACACGTATTTCCGGATGCACTCAGGACACATGTCCGACCGTATCGATAAAGCTCCATACGTCACTATCGAATTCCGTCACTATCGAACCCAGTCATAGGCGCGGCCGGTTGACAGGACTGCTCGTTCTTCATTACAGCAAGGACTTAAGCCGCATACCCTGCTGCAGGGTGCATGCGCGAAGCGTCATGCACTGTCTGTTGTTGTGTCCGCCAGCATGCAAGATTGGCAGCGCGTCACATCTTCAGCTGATGCGCCTACAGCATGCCATCTCCGATTGAGGCGCTCGCGCAGAGCGCCGTATTGCAGACGCATCTTCTGCCGCGTGGGACACGTATCATCATCGTTATGCCTGCATCGCTCCGCGCCCTCACAGCCCCCGCCACCGCGCGCATCCGTACTTGGGTGCTCGATGTGTTTCCGCGCGGGCGCAGCGGGATCGACTACGGCGCGCCTGCGGACGATCCGGGTCTGTTCGGGCCGGGCAGCGTCACGTGGCGGATCCATGCGGACTTTCCCGGCATGCTGTCGGGCGGGCTCTGTGCGCTGATGCTGCAGACGCTGCACCCGCGCGCATTGGCGGGGGTGTGGGATCACTCGAATTTTCGTGAGGATCTGGTCGGCCGGCTGCGGCGCACCACTGATTTTGTCGCCGGCTCCACCTATGCGGGCCGCGCTGAGGCCGAACGCCTGATCGCGCGCGTGCGGGCCATCCATACGCGTGTGCAGGGCACGACGGCAGACGGCACGCCGTATCGCGCCGACGACCCCGCGCTGTTGACGTGGGTGCACGTGACCGAGAGTTACGGGTTTCTGCAGGGCTATCGCCGTTACTGTCGTGCGGTGCCGGCTGCGCTGGTCGATGCTTATTACGCGGAGGTCGCCTGCGTGGCCGAAGCCCTGGGCGCGCGCGATGTGCCCACGCGTGAAGCAGATGTCACCGCGTATTTCACATCGGTGCGCGATACGCTGCGCTACGACGAGCGCTCTCGCGAGGTGTTGGCGGTGCTGTCACGTATGCGACTGCCGGTGCCGATGGCAGGGCTGTCGCGCGATCTGTTTCTCGGTGCAGGCGCCGCGCTGCTGCCCGACTGGGCGGACCTTCTGCTGCAGCGCACATCGTTGCAGCGGATACAAACACGCGCTGCGGCAGGTGCGCTGGCGAGGCTTGCGCCGCTGTTCCGCGCGGCGCTGCCGGACGGCATCGCGCCGCGCGCCTGTGCTCGCGTCGGCGTGGATGCTGCGGTGCTCGCGCAGTGGCCGATGCGGACGGAAGTCCCCGGCGAAACGTCATGATTTTTCGCGGTGGGCATTGCGCATGATGTCTTCGGCCGATGTGCGCTGCGACACTGCACATTATTTCGCTTCGACAGCGATCAGTACCGCATCCCACCCCCTGCAGCGCCCTGATGGACAGACATGATGGACAACCATGATTTGAACGTGTTCGGTGATCCGTTGGCGTGCTGCGGCACCGCGCCGATGACCGGGTTCTACCGCGACGGTTATTGCCGCACTGGCCGCAATGACCTGGGCAGCCACGTGGTGGCTGCGGTCGTGACCCGCGTATTTCTCGACTACACCCGTGCACAGGGCAACGATTTGGAGACACCGCATCCCGCGTACGGGTTTCCGGGATTGAAACCGGGCGACCGCTGGTGTCTGTGCGCACTGCGTTGGAAAGAAGCGGAAGCCGCTGGCATGGCGCCGCCGGTCCGGCTGGAGGCGACGCATGCCAAGGCGCTTGAAGTCATTCCATTGGAAATGCTCAGGCGGTATGCGCAGCCATGAACATCGCATCTCCTGCCGATCTGCTGCCAACCCGCTTTGCGGACCGCGATGGGTTGATCGCGCACGTGCGCGCGCTGTGCCCATGGGCTGACGGCGATGCCAGCCCGATCGTCGGCGGCGCGACGGCGGCGCAGCGGAGGTTGGACGCGATTGATCCATTGCGCTACGCCGCCACGCGCAATTTCGCGGACGGAAAGGTCAGCCGGCTGTCGCCGTATCTGCGCCACGGCGTGCTCAGCCTGAATGCGGTGCGCAACGCGGCGCTGGACCACGGCGATGAACCGTCGCGTGTCCTCAAGTTCATCCAGGAGTTAGCGTGGCGCGATTTCTGGCAGCGGATCTACGCGGCGCATCCCGAGTGGATCTGGCAGGACATCGAGCCGTACAAAACCGGATTCGTCGCAGACGACTATGCCGACGTGCTGCCGCAGGACATCGCTGAGGGCCATACGGGCGTGGCCTGCATTGATGCGTTCATCGCCGAGCTGCACAACACCGGCTATCTGCACAATCACGCGCGCATGTATGTAGCGTCATACACGGTGCATGCGCGGCGGTTGAAGTGGCAGGCCGGCGCGCGCTGGTTTCTGCATCATCTGCTGGACGGCGATCCGGCCAGCAACAATCTCTCCTGGCAATGGGTGGCCAGCACGTTCAGCCATAAGCCCTATATTTTCAATCTGGACAACGTGACGAAATATTTCGGCGCGCACGTCGACACCTCACCCGCTGCAAATACCGCGCTGGACGCGAGCTATGAAACACTTTCCGCCCGCTGGTTTCCGCATCTTGGCGGCACGCGATGAGCGGCAACCTGGTCTGGCTGCATGAAGACGCCCTGCGGCGCAGCCATCCCTGCGTCGCGGCTGCAGGCGAAGGCGCAACGTGCGTGCATCTGTGGGACGACGCTTATATGCAGGCCGCGAATTACAGCCTGAAGCGGCTGGTGTTTCTGTACGAGACCGTCGCCGAAGCGGGCATCGTGCTATTGCACGGCGACAGCTATCACACGCTGCTGCAGCACCCGGCGGCGCACGTGTGGATTCCGTACAGCCCAAACCCGTTCATCCGCGCGGTGGCCGAACAGCTGCAGATCCACAAGCGCGTGACGGTAGTGGAGGACGATGCGTTTGTGCATCTGCGATCCGGCGCTGTGCACACACGCTTCTTCGCCTATTGGCGCAAAGCCGAAACATCCGCGTGCCTGCGCGACGGTGGATAGCCAGCGGGCTGTTGCCGTATCGCTCGACTGCGGACACTACGACCTGTCCTAATCTACTGCTGGCATCTGCCCGGTGCTGTCCGGTGCAGCGGCATCTGGTCTGCTACGCGCGTCATCAAACCGATCACTTCGCAAAGATCACCGAAAAGCTTTCTGTGCGCGAGGATCGGGCTCACAGGTGGGCCAAGGCTCACCCGACATGCGATCACTGCGCTACGAACGCGGCCTTGGCGCGGAGTTTGCGCTCCAGTGCCGTAGCCCGGGTAAGGCCAGAGGCCGCACCCGGGAACCTTCGGTGAGATACACCTTTCTTCACCCCGGGTGCGCGCTTTGCGCTTACCCGGGCTTGTATTATGAATCTCCTACCCCTTTCTTCATGGCGGGATCGCCGGCAGCTCCGACCTACGGCCTCTACCGACGCGGATGCATTGCGATCAACGCAGGGTCTCCGCAGCTTTCGCGCGGAATTTGCGCTGCAGGATACGGCCGCTGTTGACCAGGGCTTCGGCATCACCGGCGAAGGCTTCCTGCGCGATGCGCTTCAATTCGGCGTCGAGCAACTGCAGCTGATCGACGAGGATCTGCGCGGCGGTCTGGCCGCCATCGAGTGGCTGCGATGTCGCGAAGGCCGGGGGAAGCTTGAGATAATTTTCAAGGGTCTCGGGCAAGTAGCGGCGAAGCGTTTCCTGCACGGTGAACGCGGATTCGACCGACAGCGCGCCCGAATCCTCCAGCGTGCGCAGGCGCGGCAGCAGATCCGAGAGTGTGCTCTGGATGCTGTGCAGCGATCCGCGCGCCGCGTCCGGCAGGCCAGTGGACAGGTCGCCGATCAATTGCTCCAAGTCTTCGACCAGGGTATCGGCCGGCGTTTCGGTCGCGACCACGGGTTCGGATGGCGCACTGCGCGGCCATCCGAACGCACCTGCCGCATACAGGCCGGCAACGATCAAAGGCCATCCGGTGCTGATCACGCCGGTGAACAGCAACAGAAGCCCGACGAACGCCAGAGAGCAGCCCGCGATGTTGCGCGGGCTGTAGAAATAGCCTTTCAGCCGACCCATCCATTCCATCACGGCAGACGCCCGCAGCTCACCGCTCGACCCGCTCGCGCACACGGCGCCGGGATGCGTACGCAAAGGGCACGGCCAGACCGTGTTCGAGGATGTCGGACTGGCTCATTGATAGCCGCGGATATCCTTGAAAACCTTCGCCAGCGATCCGGCTTTGGCATCGAAGGCTTTGCCGCCGGTGGATTCCGCCAGCGACTTCATTTCATCGGCATCGGCATTGCCGAACACGATCGGAAACACCCGGATCGATTTCACCGCTTCGTCCTGCGAGTCGCGCCAACGCAGCAGTTCGCGCAGGCTCATGCCATCGGTATTTTCGCCATCGGTCATCAGCACGACGGTGTAATACCTCGGCGTCTTCTCCGCACGTTTTTCTGCGGCCAATTCAATCATGGCGCGCTGCACGCTGTCGTAGATCGCGGTGCCTCCATCGGGCTGCATGGCATCCACTGCGGTCTTGATCGATACCAGCGTCGCGCTGTTCTCTGCAGCGGTCGTGCCCATGTCGAACAGCTGGGTCGTCATCGGCTCACGATTGAACGGGATCACCCCGACGCGCTCGCGGTTCTGGAACCGCGCATAGCGGCTGCTGAGCGATCCCGCATCGCCGCCGGCCAGCGTGGTCATCGCCGCCTTGAGCTGATCGATACGGCCGTCTTCGTCCATTGAGCCGGAAAGATCCAGCACATAGCGCGATGTCGCCGGCACGCGCACATCGGCCAGAAACGCATCCAGCAAGCCGTTGATCACCTGCGGCTGGCCGGGAAACGGCAGTTCGATCAAGGTCCGATTTGGAATGACTGCAGCGGCCTGCGCTTCAGCATTCACCGGGCGGCGCAGGGTGGCTGCCGACAGCGTGGTTTGGAACGCGGTGGAACGCAGATAGGCGACCAGTCGGTCGTATTCAGCGCGCTTGCCGCTGTTCAACAGCATCAGCGGGTAATCGGCGGTGATGATGCCCTCCTTGGGATACACCGGCACCAGCGGCTCGCTGAGTTTGCCGTTTGCATTCAAGGACAGAATCACCGACTCATAATTGATAATGCCGTCGACTTTCGACGGGTCGGCGGCATAGGCATCGGCCAGCCAGCCCGACGAGCCCGCGGTCATCCGTTGGCCCTGGAAAAACGCCTTCAGCGCGGGATTGGCGATGTCCGTTTCGGTCAGCGCATCGGGATTGGACGCGAGCGCGGCGGCGATGCCGATCACGGCGGTGAAGCCGGTGTTGCTGGAGGTGGGATTGGTCATGCCAAAGGTGAATTTGCCGGCGCTTGCGGCATCGGCGATGTCCTTCCAGGTGGGATCGTTCCGGTCCCATCCTAGGGCGACGGCCTTGGATTGCTTCACGCCGAGGATCACCGGCGAGAGCATGATCTTGTCCTGCGCGACGATCCGGGCCTTGAGGTCCGGATTCATCGCCAGATATTTGCCGTGGCTCACCCAGACCGCATCGAACGGCTCACCGTCGTTGAGGCGATCAATCGCATCCAACGTGCCCGCATAGCTGAAGCGGACCTCAATGCCGGTCGCCTTGCGGATCTCGGCGCCCAGCTGGGTGTCGACATCCTTCAATTCCGAGCCGGCCAATATCGTGAAGGCGTTGGCAGGCACCGTGCCGTCATCACCGCCTGCGGGCTGATCAGCGCCGGACGAGCAGGCGGCAACCAGTGCGAACGCCACCGAGACGGCAGCCCATCGAAGCGTCTTGAAAAGACAGGTCATGGCATCGTGATCCGGAAGAGTGGGCAGCAACACAAGGGATGCATCGTCGCAATGGGCGTAGGCATATCGATCATCGGATCATTTCCCCAGCGTAGATTCGATACGCATGATCATGCGTTCCAGCAGATCGTAGGTTGGCGGATCGACCACATCGACCAGCGTCTGCGGCATCTCGATCTTGCGCGCCTTCGCTTCGGCGAACAGCGCGGTGTTGTCACTGCCGCGAAAGCCGTAACGGCTGGCGATCTTCTGCACCTCGAGGCTGCGCCCGAACACGTCCGCGAACCGTGCGCCCTTGTCGGTGAGGGCAACGATGGTGTGTTTGGTCAGCACCGTGGGCTGCGGATACAGCAACACCATGTCCGGATCGATGCTGACATGCCGGAAGGCGTACTGCAGGAACTGCTGTTCGTAGACCATCACCAGCGGGCTCTTGCCCAGCTTCATGGTCACGTAGTCCTCGAACGGTCCGCTTGAGCTGGACTCCTGATAGCCCTGCTTCGAGAACAGACCGGGCAGGCGGTCGACGACCTGATCGGCGGCGGCATCGCTGTCGACCACGTTGTCGCCATTCGCGATATAGCTGACCAAGGCGAGATACATCGCCGCCGAATTGCTGGTGCGCACATCGGTAGTGCCGATGAGCACCGATTTGCTGACCGCATAGTTCGGGTTGGGCTGCAGATCCTTCCAGCGCGCGCCCTGCGCCATCATCTCGACAAACTTGTGCATGTCGATGATGTAGTAGGTGCCAGCCTGCTTACGGACGATACCGTTGGCCTCCAGCGGCGGCAGCAGCTGCTTCCAGCTGGCCACTGCCATCGGCGTATAGAAACTGTTGCTCATCCGCCGCGAACCGGTGGCGGTGGCAATTTTCTGCGCCGCAGCGACACCTGCCGGATACGCCACATCGAAACTCTTGAGATCCGGGTGGGTCGCGATCTCGCGCGAACCGGCTTTCTGCACGTCCAGCACCATGCCCTCTGCCTCCAGCGCCTTGGCCAGATCGGGGTCGCGCAGAAAATCCAGCTTCTCCGAGCCGGTGAGGATCCGGATGATCGTCTTGCCGTCTGCTGTATCCGCGTTGGCAGCATCGGCGTTCGCGGGGTCCTGCCCGGCATTGGCGGTCGCCTGCTTGTCGCGGGCGGAGAACACGATGCCGAACACCACGCCCACCAGCAGCAGCAGCGCCAGCGCCGGACCTAAAAATTTCTTCATCAACCGTTCCCCTGCATTGGAAATATCAAGCGGCGCCAGACCGCCCGCGGCGGGTGCCCGGGCCGTCATCGTCCAGACCTTGGATCGGAATCCCTTTGTCGCGACAATACTCGATGGCCAAGCGCTCGATCAGATTGGACATGCTGCGGTTTTCCATCCCCGCCGCAAGCGCCAAGGCGTCGCGGACCCCGGGCTGGGTGCGGAAGGTGGTGGTGACGGTGCGATTGGGGGGCTTGGACATCGGCGGTGCGAATACATGCGATGGCGGTGTGACCCACATTGAATATGGGTTGGATTGCGGTTTGATGACAGCCGGTCGGCGTCTGCGCCCACTGCTGGGCGGAGCCCGATCGGAGGCGGTCGTGGCGCATCGTCAATCGGGTCAAGCGCGCGAAACCGGGATCGAACACACCGTGGGCAGCAGGTATGTGAAGCTTCATAACAAGAATGACACTAGCGTTTTCTGTTTTGCCAGTGGCAACAGCGCGTTGCGGCAACACAGACTGCGGCTTTGTTCTTGTTCCATCCCTCCAATCTCTGAAAGGAATTGCATCATGGTCAAGCTTGCCCTGTTCGTTCGTCTCGAAGCCAAGCCCGGAAAGGAGGATGCCGTCGCTGACTTTCTCGCCGGGGCACTGCCTCTGGCTAATGCCGAGTCGCAGACCACGGCTTGGTTTGCGCTGAAGTTTGGCCCTTCCGCCTTCGGCGTCTTTGACGCGTTCGCAGACTAGGCGGGACGCCAAGCGCATCTTGAAGGTCAGATCGCCGCGGCATTGATGGCCAATGCAGCTGATCTATTGAGCACACCGCCGGTCATTGAGAAGATTGAGCTGCTTGCAGCCAAGCTGCCGGACTGAAGCAACCGGTTTGGGGCTCATGGGCCTGAAAATCAGCTCCTGAACTCGCCGGATCCCACATCAGATCTGGCAACGCCGCAAGGTGCCAAAGTAAAAGATGCCGAAGTAAATCAGCAGGCCGAGGGCGCAGATGCTTTTTGGCTTATGCGCCCAAGGGTTCCTCGTTTGATGGGTGCCGTTGTGGTTGCACCGGCGTGGTGGGCTTCGCTGCGCTCACCACCACACTTGCAAAACCACATGCGGCGGTCGCGACTTGGCCAGCCGTCCGGCTGTTAAAAACCGTCGCTCCCACAGCAACAAAGGTCAGAACCACTCGGTCTGCATGTCGAGCGTGCTGGAGTCAGCGTCGCGAACGAGGCGTGGGGCGTGCTCGATCAGCGGCAGACTTGCTCCCACACACGTGGACACCTTCAGCGTCAAGGTGAGGTGGGTGGATGCGTGTGATCAAATGGTGGGTGTCCCAGTTCGGTTCGCAGTTCGGTTCTTTATCCAAAGCCAAACGGACTCGCTTCTTTCTGCACATCGTCACGTTAACCGCTTCGTTCGCCCCTCACCCACCCTTCGGGCACCCTCTCCCCGCAGGCGGGGAGAGGGGTAAAGCTCGCAAGCTGGACCATCGACACAGCGATTCAATCCAGAGAAGGCCGGGTCAATGACCCAGCCTACAAAATCAGAAAGCCTGTCGCGACTTGCGTCGCTCCCACAGAAACAACAGAAACAACAGAAACAACAGAAACAACAGAAACAGCTGTCAGAACCACTGGGTATGCATGTCGAGCGTGCTGGGCTCCGCATCGCGGACGAGGCGTGCGGCGTGCTCGATCAGCGGCAGACTTGCTCCCACACACTTGGACACCTGCAGCGTCAAGGTGAGTTGGGTGGACGCCGTATGGACACATACGGCTGGGATACTCGGTGTCCTCACACCCACGCTTGGACTGATCATGAAACGTACTGCCGCCACGATCTTCGGCTTATGTATGGCGTTGTTCGCCGTGCAGGCCTCCGCACAATCCTATCTTCGCGTGGTGTCGTGGAACATGCTGCATGCCGGCTGGAGTGGACAGCAGAACTGGAACGCCTATGCAGGACAGATCTGGAACAACTTCGGCAGCACAGCCGGCGCGGCAAACGGCGTGGATCTGGTGTTCGGCCAAGAAGTCATGTACCCGGAATCGGCCGCAAGTGTGGCTACAGCGTTGACTGCGATCAGCGGCTACACATGGGACTACCGGGTGACGGCTGCCATCGGTCGCACCAGCTACAAGGAACGCTACGCCGTGTTCTTCCGCACCGACCGCGTGCAGCTGGTGTCGGCCACCGTATGGGCGGACAGCGGCGACAAATTCGAGCGCGAGCCGCAAATCGTGACGGTCCGTCACCTCCAGACCGGTGCCGACTACACCTTCATCAACTGGCACACGGTGTTCGGCACCACTGCGCAACGACAGGCGGAAATCCAGCAGATTGGAACCGTATTCAAATCGATCCAGGACGGCAGCAGCAGCGACCAGGATGTCATCCTGATCGGTGACCACAATCGCGAGGCCACTTCGCCGTGGTGGGTCAATCTCACCTCACTGGCGCCAGCGGTGAGCCATCGCGTCAACGAGCTGACCTCGATCAACGCCAGCTGCGCATTCTCCAGCGCCTACGACCATTTCTGGCTGCAGAGCAGTTACGTCACCGAATATTCGACGTCCGGGCGCGATTACATCTCGGATATGTGCGGCTTCAGAAACGGCGTCTCCGATCATGCTCCGATCTATCTCTCGCTGTATTCAACCGCAGACACGGACTGACCCGCCGCCAGCATGACGAATCGCCGACGTGTGGCATGGAGTCTGGGCGCCTGCTTCGCGGTGGGCGCTGTGTTGTGGTGGATCAACGTGTGGTCGCCTTTCCAGAACACGGTCACGCGACTGTCTGGCGACGCATCCGGCGCTGCGCACAGCACACATGCTGCGAGCCCGCAGGCGTTCTCTTTCCGCACACGGCTGTTGCCTCACGCAGGCGTTCCGGCGGCATCGGCCTCGGTGCGGATCGGGCTCGCCTACGTTTCACCGGATGAGGCTGCAGGCTATCGGGCGTGGCTGCGCGGCGGTGCGGAAGGGCAAGGTCCGCAGAGTCTCGACGCATTGGCCACCGTGACCCGCTGGCTGAATGTACCGGCGACATTGGAACCTGATAACGCGGTCAGCGTAGGGCCGATCGAACTGCCTGCGGCGGATCGCTATGTATTGCAGGCGCGCGCTGGCGATGCCTTGCGTTTTTACGAAGCGTCTTTCACCGCTGATAACCCGCCCGCAGCAGTGCTGGCCCGGATTGCGGCCGGGTTGCGGGTACGGGCTTCGGGTCTACCGACAGACGACACACACGTTCTGTTTCGCCGCGTTGATGGTTCAGAGGATGCCGCGTGGCGATCGCTGATGCTGCGCGAAGCGCCGACCGCACTCCAGGCCTACGACGAGCGTGCGCTGGCGGTCGGTGCAGAACAGACCTTCGCCCCGCTGCCGCCAGGCTCACTCGATGTCATCGCGGTGGTGAATGGCGTAGAGAGCGAGCGCCGCCGCGTGACACTGTCGGCTGGACAAATCACCACGCTCGATCTCGACCCGGACGCATCGGAGCTCAGCGCGGCGCGCTCGGCAACGCTTGTGCTGCAGCTTGTCGAAAAGGGCACGGGCTTACCCGTGAAGCAGGCGTCGGTTGTCTGGTCGTCCGCGCGCGGCGCGCGGATGCTGCGAACAGACACATCGGGCGCGGTGCGGCTTGATGGGGTCGAGCCGTTACGGCCGGTTACGATCGAGATCCAGTTCGAATCCCAGGCAGCGCCATCGTTCCTCGTCGACACGTTGCCGACGTGGCCCGAGCGCATTCCGATGACGTTGGACATTGCCACCGCACCCGTCGTGGATGGTGTCATCGCCAAGATGATCGAACTCGAACCGCTGCGTTGGTTGATCGTGGAGACGCCCGGCATCGACATCCCAAGACAACCGCAGTCCAGAGAACCGTTTCCTGTCTTCGTCTTGCAGCGTTTGCAGGGCACTGTCTGGCGCGATGCGCAGGCGGCATATTTCCGCCCTGTGCAAGCGGGGCTCGCGGTGTCTTTGGACCAACCGGGCACTGTGCGCGTGGTCGCACTGCAGGCGCCGTGGCACGTGCGGACGAGCAGCGCCGTGGACATTGGCGAGTCATCGGGAGCTGTCCGCTACACCACGCGGATCGCCGCTGCGGCAGGACGCCGGGTGACGATGCAGATATCCACCGGCAAAGGCGCGCTGGCGTTCGCGCCGGTGCATGTTCTATCGTCGCTGCGGGGCGTGCCGCCCAAGACAGTGAACACCGATGGGTCAGGTCGCATCGTGCTCGATCAGGTGACAACGTCTGATGTGATCCTGGAAGTGCCGGGCTTTGCGCAGACCCGCGTGCCGCTTGATGGCACTTCGGTATCGGTGATGCTTGAACGCGCCGACGAGTAGCTCTCGCTGGGCGGTCTCAAGCCCGCTGCAGCTGCAGACAATCTTCGGGAGCCCCCAAGCCATCATTGCGCAAATCAAACGCTGTCGTCACCGGAGCTGGCAAGCTGGGTCATCGACCCAGCGCTTCAATCGTTGGAACGCTGGATCAATGACCCGGCCTACACAATCGGAAAGCCTGTCACGACTTGCGTCGCTCCCACAGCAGCAAGTGTCAGAACCACTCGGCCTGCATGTCGAAGGCGGTGGGCTCCGCGTCGCGCACGAGGCGCGCGGCGTGTTCGATCAGCGGCACTTCGGTGGCGAAGAAGAAACGGCAGGCTTGGACTTTGCCGGCGTAGAAATCGCGGTCATCGCCTGCGGCGTTCGGCAGGGCTTTTTGTGCAGCGGTTGCCTGCTGCAGCCACACCCAGCCGATGGTGAGGTGACCGAGGGCGGTCATGTAGTGCGATGCGTTGGCGAGCGCGAGTCGCACCTCGCCTGCGGCCATGCGCTTGCCTGCGGCGCGGGTCGCGTCGATGGCGTGTTTCGCGGCGATGGCCAGCTGGTCTGCTAGCGGCTTCAAGGTCTCGTCTGCACCGGCTTCGATACAAGTCTGTGCGATTTTCGCCATCAGCAGTTTCAGCGCAGCGCCGTCCTGCATCATCGATTTGCGGCCGAGCAGATCCAGCGCCTGGATGCCATTGGTGCCTTCGTGGATCGGGTTGATGCGGTTGTCGCGGTAGTTCTGTTCGACCGGGTAGTCGCGGGTAAAGCCGTAGCCGCCGAGCACCTGCACCGCGAGTTCGTTGGCCTTGAGCGAATAATCCGAACCCCAGCCTTTGACGATCGGCGTGAGCAGCTCCAACAGCAGATGGCTGTCGCGCTGCACGGTTGCGTCGGAATCCCGCGCGAGGTCGACCAGCATCGAGGCGTAGTAGCCGAGATGTTCCGCGCCTTCCACATACACTTTCTGCTGCATCAGCATGCGACGCACGTCGGCGTGTTCGATGATCGCCACCGGCGGCGAGGTCGGGTCTTTCTGGTCGGGATGACGGCCCTGTTTGCGCTCTTTCGCGTACTGCAGCGAATACAGATACCCGGCGAGGCCCTGCAGCACCGCGCCCATACCGACTGCGATGCGTTCTTCGTTCATCATGTGGAACATGGCGACCAGGCCCTGATGCGGTTCGCCGACGAGGAACGCGTCGCAGTCGCCGGCTTCGCCGAATTTCAGGAAGGTGTTGACGCTGCCGCGCTGGCCCATCTTGTGGTTGAGGCCGGCTAGGCGCACGTCGTTGCGCGCGCCGCGACTGCCGTCGGCGTTGACCTTCCAACGCGGCACGATGAACAGGCTGATGCCGCGCACGCCGGCCGGTGCGCCGACGATTTTCGCCAGCACCAGATGAATGATGTTGTCGCCGAGTTCGTGGTCGCCTGCGGAGATCCACATCTTCGCGCCGGTGAGCCGGTAGCTGCCGTCGGCCTGCGGTTCGGCGGTGGTTTTGATATCGGCCAGCGACGAACCCGCGTGCGGCTCGGACAGGCACATCGTGCCGAAATAGCGGCCTTCGATGATCGGCTGCATGTACAGCCGCTTCTGCTCCGGCGTGCCGTACGTTTCCAACAGATTGGATACGCCGCGTGCAAGCGCCGGGTAAGCGATGGTGCCGGGATTGGCGGCCGAGAACATCGAGTCGCAAGCCTGCGCAATCACGAATGGCAGCTGCATGCCGCCCGCTTCGTAGTCGGCGAGCGCAGCGGCGAAGCCGGCATCGTTGTAGGCCTGCACCGCTTCGCCGATCTCCGGGATCAGTTCGACCTTGCCGTCGACCATCTGCGGTTCGTTGAGGTCGGACTTGCGGTTGTGCGGCAGGAATTTTTCCAGCGCGATCTGGTGCGCCAGGTCCAGCGCCGCGCCGAAGGTGTCGCGGCTGTGATCAGCGAAGCGCGGGTAGTCGCACAGGCGGTCTACGCCCAGCAGTTCGTACAGCATGAAGTCGAGG
>JAYUIZ010000750.1:0-1458 GCA_043765595.1 Lysobacter sp.
GACGTTTCTTGAAGACTTCGCTGGCGTCAACGGCCCGCAGGCGATTGGCTTGCAGACCGACTACTACGACCGAGCAATGATATTGGCTAGAGACTTCAAACAGCTCGGCGTTTCTGTCGACTACACAGGTCATTCCCTCGGCGGCGGTATGGCGACCGCCGCCGTTGCGGTCAGCGGCGAGCGCGCATTGACCTTCAATGCCGCGCCGCTGCACCCGATGACGGCGCAGCGATTCGCCAGCCAGAATCCTGGTGTTGAGCTTCACGACCCCAATGCGCGCATCACCGCGTATCAGGTGCAAGGCGAGCTGCTGAGCGATGGCGTGGTGCATAACATCGGTCGATTGGACGCTTTTCACAATCAGCAGCTGGCCGAGGTGATGCGGCACAGTTCGACCATCCTGCTCAACGTGCCTGACGATGCGCGGAAAGCATTGATAGAGCGGATCGGCGAGCAGATGCCGCCGCATGCCCGCGTGTCGTTCGCTACGCTGGTGGACACGTTGGCAGCTGGCGACCCCGAACGCTATCTGCGCGATATGCCGCTGGCGGCCGGTCGCGTGGTGCCGATGCAGGCAATGAAACGCAGCAACCCCGATGACCCTGAAAGCGCGTCGGTTCCGCGTGCGGAGGTGCCCAGCCTGTCGGGTGTATCCAGCTTCGCCGGGCCGCTGTTGGAGCTGGCGCATCGCCAGGCCGAAGCGGCACGTGCTGGTAATGACCTGGGCGAGTGGGTCGAGATGGGTGGTAAGCATGAGGCGAAATTGCTGGACAGTACCGGCGATGCCGTGAGCGGCATGGCAGGCGTTACGGCCGATGTGCAAAGCGGGGTAACCCGCACCATCGGGCAGACGGCGGCCACGGGGCTGCGCATGAGCGGTGAAGCCTCTGCCGGCGTTCGCGAGTTCGCCGGGAAGGCGGAGGCAAGCGTCGATTTTGTGCAGGGGGAAGTTCAGGCACGCGGCGCATCTACTGGCGCGGCGGTCCTGCGCCGGATCGGAGATATCGATCTTCTGCCCGACGGCGTGCAGCGCTGGGCAAACCGTGAGGCTTCTGAACTGCAGCAGGCCGGCAGTGCGGCCCGCGAACGCAACACAGGTGAGGCGGCAGACGCCTTGCACAATGCCAGCCAGGAAGCACAGCAAATACGCGAAAACTCGCAGTTTGTCGCGCAGACGTTGGACACGGTGACCGTGCGGGGCAGCCAGCATCAGCATGATGCGATTGCCTATGCGGGCAAGTCGGTGGATCAGGTGCTGGATATCGCCGGCGACAAGCTGGCGCAGGTCAGCGGTTATGCGCCCACAGCCGGCGCGGTGGCGCTTGCGGGCGCTGCGTTGCACGCCAACACCGTGATGACGCATGGTGATCCCGTGAGCATCGCCAAGTCGGTGACGTTCACTGGGCTGGTGGTGCCATCAGGCAGCGAGAGTTTCAATCGCCATCTCAATGACACGGT
>JAYUIZ010000751.1:0-4078 GCA_043765595.1 Lysobacter sp.
GCTGGGCTTCGCTGCGCTCAGCCCAGCCTACGAATGCTGTTCGACATCCTTTTTTGTCGGTGCTTGCCGGTCGCGACTGGCAAGCCCTGCCGTCATCGCCGATCATGCGGCGATGACAACCGGCACCCTCAATTCCGATCCAGACCTCTTTCTGGGCATGATCTCCGGCACCAGCGCCGACGGGATCGATGTGGCCATTGCGCGCTTCCAAGACGCCGAAACCGGCAGCGCATCGCGCGCCGAAGTGCTGTTCGGCCACACCTATCCCTGGGATGCCGATCTGCGCGCGGTGCTGATCGAACTGGGCCAGCACGCACCCAAGCTGACCCTGGATGAGATCGGCGAACTGGATGTGCGCATCGGCGCGGCGTTCGCCGCCGCCGCCGCGCAGGCGATCGGCGACAGCGGCGTGCGGCACGCGGACATCGCCGCGATCGGTTCGCACGGCCAGACCCTGCGCCATCGCCCCAACGGCCGCCGCGCCGATGGCGTGCACCGCTTCACGCTGCAACTGGGCGACGCCAACCTCATCGCCGAAACCACTGGCATCCGCACCGTCGCCGATTTCCGGCGTCGCGATGTGGCCGCCGGCGGCCACGGCGCGCCGCTGCTGCCGGCGCTGCACGCGGCGCTGCTGTCATCGCCCGTGGAAGACCGCGCGGTGCTGAATCTAGGCGGCATCGCCAATCTCACCCTGCTGCCGGCTGAGGACGGAGCGAATTCCGGATACGGCGTGCGCGGCTTCGACACCGGCCCGGCGAACGGGCTGATGGACGCCTGGTGCCTGCGCCACACCGGCGCCGGTTTCGACCGCGGCGGCGCGTTCGCCTCGGGCGGGCGCGTCGATGAGGCGTTGCTGTTATGCCTGCTCGACGAACCGTGGTTCGCGCTGCCGCCGCCGAAATCGACCGGCCGCGATCAGTTCCACCTGGGCTGGGTGGAATCGAAACTCGGCGGCCACGAATCGCCGACCGACGTGCAGGCGACGCTGCTGGCGCTGACCGCGCGCACCGTCGCCGACGCCCTGCGCGCGACCCTGCCCGACGCCACGCGCGTGATCGGCTGCGGCGGCGGCGTCCATAACCCGGCGCTGATGCGCGCGCTCGCCGACGCGCTGCCGGGGATCGCGGTGGAATCCACCGCGGCGCACGGTATCGACCCGGACGTGGTCGAAGCCCTGGGCTTCGCGTGGCTGGCGCGGCAGACGGTACTTGGACGTCCGGGCAACCTGCCCAGCGTTACCGGCGCGGCTGGGCCGCGGGTGCTGGGCGCGATCCATTCGCCGTAGCAGACTCTGTAGGAGAGCCTTCAGGCCCGAGCTCTTTGCTTTGCCCCAAACGCTCGGGCCTGAAGGCCCTCCTACAAGCCCTCCTACCGACCACCCAGCTTCTTGCCTACCGGCACGTCCTGCAGAAAACGTTCCAGCTCGCTCGGATCGAACTGCGCGGGCGGCGGTGGCTCCGGCTCCGGCGGCGGCCGGTCGCCCATCCGTCCGATCAGCGAGAAGCCCGGATCGTTGGGCACGGTTTCCAGCGCGGCGATTACCGACTGCATCACGTCCGACTCGGAGCCGTCGAAACGCAGCGCGCCGCCCTCGCTGGCGTAGAGCCCGCGCTCGATCAGATGCAGGATGGTCTCGTGTACGTCCCAGCCGTTGGTGCGCGCGACCTTGCGGATGCGTTCGGCCAGCACGGAATCGATGTCGCGGAGGACGAGGTCGGTCATGGCGTCATGACGATACCGTGGCCGGGGCCGCCGCTGCGGCATTGGCGTTGCGCACCAGCCAGAAACACAGCAGCAGCGCAGGAATGCCGATCAGCGCGGTGCCGACGAAGAAGATCGCGTAGGCATCCAGCAACGCATGCGATTTGGCCAGGCCGTCCACCGCCGCGCCCGACAGGCCTTTGAGGAATTTGCCCGGCATCGCATAGAACGAACTCAGCAGCGCGTACTGCGTGGCGGTGTAACCCAGCGTGGTCAGACTCGACATATAGCCGACCAGCGCCACACCCGCGAAGCCGGCGCTGAAATTGTCGATCGCCATCACCACCGAAAATACCTGCGGATCGGCGCCGTGGTGGGCGAGATACGCGAAGGCGAGATTGGACGCCGGGCCGACCACCGCGCCGATCATCAGCGTGGTGATGAAGCCCATGCGCAGCGCGCACAGGCCGGCGATGACGATACCCACTGTGGTCGCAACCCAACCGACCGTACCGCGCACCGTGCCGACCACGGCCTTGTCGATGCCCAGATCGGTGTAGAACGGATTCGCCATCGGACCCATCACGAAATCGGGCAGGCGGTAAAGGCTGATCGCCAGCAGGATCAACAGCGCGGCCTTGCCGTGATCGCGGAAGAACATGATCAACGGGCCGACGGCGCCATCGAAGAAACGCAGCAGCGGCCGCACCAGCGGCCGCGACCACGTCGCTTCGCGCACGGGCGTGGCGTCCCTGGCGCGACGGACCAGCAGCCAGATCGCGACCGGCACGCCGACCGCGAACGCAACATCGTCCCAACCCCACGGTTTCTTCCAGAAATTGTGCGCCACGATCATGTAGGCGATCGCGGCGATGCCGATCGCCAGGGCGCACAGCCAGCGCACGACCATCGCGTCGGAAACGCCGAGCTTGCCTGCGCGCGGGTCCGGCACATCGATCGCGCTTGCGTCGTTGCCGGCGGTCCGCGATTCGCGCGCGAACATCACCGCCAGCATGCCCAAGCCCATCAGGCCGGCGATCAATTCATACGACGCCACCCAGCCGATCTTCGCCGCGATCACCAGGATCCAGGCATCGGTCAGCAGCAGCGCGAAGCGATAACCGAGCTGATAGGCCGAACTGAGCAGCGACAGTTCCTCGCCGTTGTCGGCGCTTTCGATCCGCCATGCGTCGATGACGATGTCCTGGGTCGCAGATGCGAACGCGGCAACCAGCGCCAGCGCCGCGAAGGCCATCAGCCCGCCCTGCGGGGTGAGGATCGCCATCCCGAACAATCCGATCGCCACCACCGCCTGCGCAAGGATCATCCAGCCGCGCCGATGGCCGAGCAGCCGCCCCAATACCGGCACATCGACCTTGTCGATGATCGGCGCCCACAGGAACTTCATCGAATACATGATGCCGACCCACGACAGGAAGCCGATCGCGGTCAGTTCGGTGCCGCCCTCGCGCAGCCACAGGCCCATGGTGTTGCCGACCAGCATGAACGGCAGGCCGGCCGACAGGCCCAGCAACAGCATCACCGCGACCTTGCGCTGGCGCAGGCCGCGCAATACATCGCGCCAGCCGGGGCGTTTCTTCGGGGCCGCGGAGGTCTTCGCGGCGGAGGTCGGGGTTGCTTCGCTCATCCGGCGCGGCTCATGCGTCATGGCTCATACGGAATAGTCCACAACATACGGCGCATGGTCGGAGAAACGCGGATCCTTGTGGATCGCGCAGGCCTTCACCGCATCGCGCAGCGACGGAGTGATGAACTGGTAATCGATGCGCCAGCCCACGTCCTTGGCGCGGGCGGCGCCGCGCTGCGACCACCAGGTGTATGCGTCGGCGGCGTCCGGGCGCAGCACCCGGAAGCTGTCCAGCCAGCCCTGCTCGGGCGCGGCGCTGCCGTCGCCGCAGGCGTCGCCGATCTGGCCGTTCAGCCAGGCGCGTTCCGCCGGCAGGCAGCCGGAATTCTTCTGGTTCGAGGTCCAATTTTTGATGTCGTTGCGCGCGCGGACGATGTTCCAGTCGCCGCACAGCACGTAGTCGCGGCCGCTGCGCAGCCATTCGTCGAGGATCGGCTTGAGCCATGCCATCACTTCAAACTTGAAGCCCTGGCGCAGCTCGCCGGACGACCCCGACGGGATATAGAACGAGACCACGCTGAGGTTGCCGAAGCGCGCCTCGATGTAGCGGCCTTCGTCGTCGAACGGCGCCCAGCCCAGCGAGGTGCGCACCTCATCCGGCGGCTTGCGGCTGTAGATGCCGACGCCGCTGTAGCCCTTCTTGGTGATGGCATCCTTGAAGAACGCCTGGTAACCGTCCGGAAGCAGCTCAGGCACGTGAAGCTGGTGCTCCTGGGCTTTCGTCTC
>JAYUIZ010000752.1:0-4077 GCA_043765595.1 Lysobacter sp.
ATGACAGCCGCCGCCCCAACATCGGCCTGATGCTGCGCCGTGGGTTGGCGCAATGGCCCGACGAGAGCCAGGGTGGCAAGAGCGAGAAGGCCGGGAATGCGAAGGCCGACTTGATCGGACGGATCGCCCAGACCGACCCCGACCCCGGCTACGCATGGGCGTATCGCCGCTGGTGCGCAGCGACTGCTGTGGACGGCTTTGAAGCGATTGAATACTTGACCCTGATCGGCCGGCTGTATATCGGGCTTACCCGCGATAATCCTCTGGAAACCGGAATCACCGTTGGCCACGCCTGGGGCATGCCGATGATTCCCGGCTCCGCACTCAAAGGCATCAGCCGCCACGTCGCGCGCGAGCAGAAACTGCCGGGGGACGCCATCGTGCATCTGTTCGGCGCGGCTACCGAAGACGATTCGCCCGAAACCGGAGCGGTCGTGTTCCACGATGCGTGGTGGACGCCAAGCGGAAAACCGTTCGCTGCCGAAGTGGTCACGCCGCATCACACCCGCTACTACAACCTCGGCAGTGAATACGCCACCGACTTTGATTCGCCCATCCCCGCAGCACAGATCGCCGCGCAGGGCGGTTTTCGATTCGCAGTGGAAGGCGATGCGGCCTGGTGCAAGCTGGCAGTCGCGCTGCTACGCGTGGCGTTGACGCGGTACGGTGTGGGTGGAAAGACCACGTCGGGGTATGGGTTGTTCCACAAACAAAAGTCCCATGCGCCAGATACCGGTCTTCGATCATCATGAAAAAGCCGATGAGCCGTGCGGCAAGGGGATGGCTGCTGTGGGCGCTGGTGTTCACGGCAACGACAGGCCTTGTCTATGTCGCAAGATCCTGCCTGAATGAAGATTACAATCTTGGTACAACTCTCGATTGGTGGAAAGCTTTTGACCGCGCCACAACAATTTTCGGTTACTTGCTGGCAATAACCGCCATGTATGCAGCCGTGGATGGTTGGCTGAACGAAGACAGCTGGCTGAGGCGCCTTGCACCGAAAAAGAAGTTTCTGGTTGTGCGCAATGCCGAAGCAAAAAGGATCGAGAAAGGCACGGATGTGCTGATTATGCTGCATCACACGGATGGTCCCGCGCTGAGCATCATTAATCTCGTCAATCCGAAAGTAGTTATTCTTGTTACTACGAATGCGGAAAACGCCGTGAAATTCTCGGACTCGATCGTGGAGAAGAGAAAGCAGATCGTATCCGACATAATTTTCAATGCAGTGGATTTCATGGATCCTGTCGTTGTGTCCAACAAAGGCAGTTCAATCGAAACGTGCGAACGCACCATCCGTGCAATCAATACTGTCGTTGAAAAAGGATATGCGCGTGAATGCATCGTCGTCGATATCACCGGAGCCACCAAGCCGATGTCGATAGGGGCGTTCGAGGCGGCTGACTCCAAGGGCATCGGCAGTATCTATCTGGAGTCCGATTACGACAGCAATGGTCTGCTGATAAAAAATTCCGGGAACCCCGTCTGGATTCGAAGGTATGACAGCAATTGACTTCCATGAAACCAATGCTGCCTATTGCCTGTCGTCGCATCGTGCTGCGCTGTCTGCGCGACACCGATATCGGTGCCTTTCCTGAGTTCAGGCTCAGCGCATTGCTGCTGTCGGTCGACGCACAGCATAAGAATCACGCGGACAGCATTGCGCTGGAAGTGCCGCGCACCGCGAAGGTGCGCTATGCACGGCATGAGCACTTCGAGTTCCGCCTCTATGCCGCCGCCGGCCACGCCGATCGGCTGAAGCGTATCGAAGCGCTGCTGCGTGAACTGCCGCATTCGTCTGCAGCTTCCGGGGCGGGCGTCGCATTTGGCGACAACTGGACTTTGCATGGCATCGAAGATCTGTACGCGCACGGCCCGCTGGACCTGGATGCCTTGGACGATGAAGTGGCCCAATGGCGGGGAACGCAGCGCTTTCGTCTGCAGTTGACTTCCCCCCTCAGAATCGCGCTGAAAGAAGTTCACGGCACGCGTCGCATTCGGCGCTATCTCGATGCGCCTGCGGACATCACCGATGGCGTGCTGCAGCGCATGCTGACCCAGTCGCTGGTGCATCTCAAATTTTTATTCAACGATCGCAGTTGGTGCGTCCCGGAATTTCCGCTGCGCATTGTCGAACAACAACTGTGGTGCGTTGGCTCGCCTGTATCCCCTGGCGGCAAGCGCCCGAATGCCTACGAAGAAGGCCTGCTGGGTGAGTGGCTGCTGGAATGGGCCACGCCGCCCGAGGACACCCACTGGCGTCATCTACTGCTGCTGATGCGGTTCGGCGCAGGCCAGGGGCGGGCGTTCGGGTTAGGACGTATGCGCTTGGCGCACGTACAGTGCATGACGCAAAACACTGATGCGAACTTCAGCGATTGCTTCGACCTCTGCGACCGATTGTTGCCGAATTGGCGTGAATTCGAGCGCTTGCCCCGCCACGCTGTCGGCGAAGCGGCTGTCACGCTGTACCGCACGGGTTGGCGCCCTGTCATATCGCTAGATCTGCGCGAAGACCGTATCGAAGCGGCTTCCAGTGCATCGAGCGAAACACGTATCGCGGGACTGACCGGCCTGAACCCGCCGACCGACATCCCCGCAGCACTCACAAACGGTCGCAACAGCACCGTCTGCCGCGCGTTGCGGCTCTCTGCGCTGGCGCGCGTGTGCATGCAGCACCAACTGCGCATGCTGTGGTCGGAAGAAGGCGCGCTGATTCTGTGCCGTAAGCAAAAAATATCCGCCGCGCTGCGCGCACGCATCGCCCGCGCCGTGCAATGCGAGGGCATCGCGCTAACGGATGAGTGTGCGCATGCCACAGATGCCGTGACGGGGTTTACATGGAGCGGGTTTCGTTTTATCGGCGGCCTGATGCTGCCCGGCAGCCGGGCCAGCATGCTGGTTGCCATCGACGAAACCGCTTCTTTGGAAGCGACACCCCCCATGGCGGCATGACTCGCGCAAAACGAAGGCGCGAGTGTTCTTTGAAATTCGATTGGCGGCTTGTCTGATGAGGCGATAGAGACAGCGCCATACTGATCTATCGCATTGGTGGAGTATGTGGATGTGATTTGGCCGCAGAGGCCATTGAGACCAACAGTCGCGCAGCCCTCGGGGGTTGCGGGCGGGTCGCAGCGACTCGGCCGCAGAGGCCATTGAGAGGCATCGCGCTCTGCGATCAGGGCGGCGACGGCATGTCGCAGCGACTCGCCCCGCAGAGGCCATTGAGACACTTCCTTGTAGAAGAACTACTCCACGGAATAAGTCGCAGCAACTCGGCCGCAGAGGCCATTGAGACTTTGGGAAATCAACGCTTTCGCCTTCGCTTCGAGTCGCAGCGACTCGGCCGCAGAGGCCATTGAGACCAGCCGGTGTCGGTGGTAAAGGTGCCGTTGGTGTCGCAGCGACTCGGCCGCAGAGGCCATTGAGACTTTGAGGGAAACAAAGAAAAAAAACGGGATGCCGACTACGCCACGCTGCGATACAGCGACAGGATCGACTTGGGACACTGCCCGCTGGTTTGACGTACAGCAGGCATTTCGTGACACCTTCCAACCTTCATGACCCGGCGCGCATGACGCCGGCACAGCGGCGCACGGAGGCCGCCGCGTTGCTGGCCCAGGGCTTGCACCGCCTGCGCGGCGACGATGCGCACGACGGCGCCGTCGGCGCCATCTCTCCGGTTGACCTTGGCTTTCACGGCCACCCACGCGTACATGCCAACCCCGCTCACCGGAGTCCACAGGCATGACGCAACAATCTCCTCCCGCGGCTGCGCCCGCATCGATGGCCGCACGCATCGCGCACTTGGCCGATTGGTCGTGGTCAGACATCAAGAAAGAATGGCATCGCCTCTTCGGCGGCGAGCCGCCCATCGCCAATCGACGCTTCGTCGAGAAGCGGATTGCGTATCGCTGGCAGGAAATCGAGTTCGCCAAGACCGACCGTGGCTTGCTCGAACGCAACCAGCGACGCATCGACGAACTGGTCGCGACCGGCACGTTGAGACGCCAGAAGGCCGGCGCAACGCCGATTGCCGGCACCGAACTGATCCGCATCTATGCCGGCGTCGAGCAT
>JAYUIZ010000753.1:0-1454 GCA_043765595.1 Lysobacter sp.
TGCCGCCCCGCAGGCCATCGGCGGCGCCACCCGCCCGGCGGCCAGCCGCGAGGGCCGGGGCATGCGGACAACAACGTGACCGGCCGCATCGTCCGGGAACGGAAATACTGCTGGAAATACCGCTGGCATCCGCGGCGTTTATCATCAGCGAATGAAGCCATTTGCCCCAGGCCTGTCCCTGCCCGCTCGCTGCGTTCGGCAGATGGCGCTTTCGGTCGCATTTTCGACGGTATTTTCGACGGTATTTTCGATGGCGCTGCTGCTCGCCAGCTGCGCCAGCCGCCCGCCCGCCTCTGGGCAAACGGAGACCGACACCAGGGCTTCCCGGGTCGTGCTGCTGGTCTCGATCGACGGCCTGCCGGCCTCGATGCTGGGTACCGGTGCGCTGCCCACGCTGGACCGCCTCGCCGCCGATGGCGTGCGCGCCGAATGGATGAATCCGAGTTATCCCACGCTGACTTTCCCGAATCACTACACCCTGGTCACCGGACTGCGGCCCGACCATCACGGCGTGGTCCACAACAACATGATCGACACGCAGTTGGGCCGTTTCATATCGAAGGAAGCGATGGCCGACGATGGCCGCTGGTGGGGTGGCGAGCCGATCTGGTCCACCCTGCAGAAACAGGGCGGCATCGCCGCGACCATGTTCTGGCCGGGTTCGCGCGCCGAAATCGCCGGGCAACGGCCGCGCTACAGCCGCGCATTCGACAAGACATTGAAGCCCGACGCGCGCGTCGCTCAGATTCTGGCATGGCTGGATCTGCCACAGGCGCGAAGACCACAGTTATTGACGCTGTATTTCGACCAGTACGACGTGACCGCGCACAACACCGGTGCGCGCAGCGACGACGCGCTTGCGGCGCTGCGCGAGATCGATGCCGCGCTGGCGCGGCTGCAGGCGGGGCTGCAAGCGCGCGGCCTGCAGAGGCACGCCGACCTGATCGTGGTGTCGGACCACGGCATGGCCGATGTGCCGCGCGACAACATCCGTTTCCTCGACGACCGACTGGACGCCGCAGCTTATGAGCTGCGGTCGTGGGGAACGCTTGTCGGCATCGTGCCTAAACCCGGCCGCGGCGACGACGTTGAGCGCGCCTTTCTTGGGCAGCAGGATCATTACCGCTGTTGGCGGAAGGCGGAACTGCCGGCAGCGTGGCACTACGGCCGCCATCCGCGGGTAGCGCCTATCGTCTGCCAGAGCGAGGTCGGCTGGCGCGTGCAAACCCGTGCCAACGACCGATGGTCGCAGCCGGTGAGGGGCGAGCACGGCTACCCGCCGGAAGATCCGACGATGCGCTCGGTGTTCGTCGCAATCGGCCCGGCGTTCCGCAGCGGCGTGGTGCTGGCGCCGTTCGACAATGTCGACATCTATCCGCTGCTGGCGCATCTGCTGGATGTGACGCCGGCGGCGAACGATGGCGATCTGTCGTCGACGGCGGCGGCGCTGAAGT
>JAYUIZ010000754.1:0-1453 GCA_043765595.1 Lysobacter sp.
CTTGCCGTTGGCGTTGAAAGCGAACAATGCGGTAGCTCCCAAGGCGATGATGAGGGTGGCGACGAGGGTTTTTTTCATGGGGTCGCTCCAGTGGAGGAGGGGGCGGCGTCTGGCCGGGCGAAGCGGTAATGGGCGACCAGCCACTCCTGGCCATCGGCATAGCCGAACAATTCGGCGCAGGCCATCCAGAACATGCGCCAGCGCTGGAACCACAGTGTCGCGGTCGCCTCATCATAGGCTTCCCGCAGCACGTCCATGACATCTTCCTTCGCCGCATCCTGATTCCGCAGCCAATGATTGGCAGTGCGTTGATAATGGGTGCCATCGACGTGCCAACGCTGTTCGATCCTCAGATCGCGCTGGAACCACAGCAGCGTGTCGGAGGCGGGCATCAGTCCGCCGGTGAAGAAATGCCGGCCCATCCAGTTGTCCTCGCCTTCGGTCTCGAAGGGATACATCAGGGTCTTGTGGGCGAAGATGTGCACGAACAGCTTGCCGCCGGGTTTCAGCCAACTGGTGATGTTGCCGAGCAGGATCTCGTAATTGCGCATGTGCTCGAACATCTCGATGGACACGCAGCGGTCGAACCGGTCTTCGTTCAGCGACAGCTGATTCACGTCGCAGGTGATCACCTGCACGTTCTGGTAGCCGCGGATCCGGCACTGCATTTCGATGTGCTCGCGCTGCGGGCGCGAATTCGATACGGCGGTGATATGAGCGTTCGGATAGTGCTCCGCCATCCACAGCGTGAGCGAGCCCCAGCCGCAGCCGAGTTCGAGGATATGCTGGCCGTCGGCCAACTCCGCGCGTTCCGAATACAGCACGAGCATTGCCTCTTCAGCCTGATCCAGGGTTTCGTCGCCGCGCGGATAATACGCGGAGGAATACTTCAGGCGATTGCCGAGGCACAGCTTGAAGAACGCAGGCGGCAGTTCGTAATGCTGCGCGTTGGCGGTATCGGTGTGGATTGCGACCGGGCTGTTGCGCAGCAGTTCGATGCGCTCGCCGAAACGTTGCGCCTGCGCTGCGAGGCCGCCGTCGAGTTCGCTGCGCAGCCGGTCTTCGCACTGCCGGCGGATGCCGTAGCGCAACAGCGCATCCGGCAGCAGGCCGCGCTCGGCGAACCCGAGCAATCCGGGGGCGGCGGTGTCCTGGGGAAGTTCGTGCGGCATGGCGATGATCTCGTTCATGGGGCGTCGCTCGGAAAAAGTTGGAAATTCATCGGGAATGTCCTGCGTGAACGGCGGTCGGCACAATGGCGCCCCACGACCATCGTGACGCCAGGGTCGTCAACAGCGGGATGGCGATGGCCCAGCCGACGATGAGTGCGACGATCGCCATCCAGCGCGGTTCGGCGAATGCGATGGCGCCCCAACCGCGCGCCGCGCCAAGATAGGCGAGCGGGCCGCCGATAGCGCCGAGCAACACGGCAATCAGTGGACGGCCGAGCAGG
>JAYUIZ010000755.1:0-4060 GCA_043765595.1 Lysobacter sp.
CGCTGTCGACCTTCCGCCACGTCCGCCCGCTGCGCGCCCTGTTCGCGCAGACCGGCGCCGACATCGTGCATGCGCGTTCGCGGCTGCCGGCGTGGATCGGCCGGCTCGCACTGCGGGGCATGCCTGCCCAAGCGCGCCCGCACTTCGTGACGACCGTGCACGGCCTGAATTCACCCTCGCGCTACAGCGCGGTGATGACCCGCGGCGAGCGCGTGATCTGCGTATCGGACACCGTGCGCGCGTACGTGTTGCGCCACTATCCCGCGACCGATCCGGCGACGCTGCGCACGATCCCGCGCGGCATCGATCCTGCCGCATTTCCCCCGGCATCCCGGCCGGATCGCGCGGCGCGCGCGCGCATCGCTGCGCTGCATCCCGCGCTGGCCGGCGACGGTCCGCTGCTGCTGTTGCCGGGACGGGGCACGCGGCTCAAGGGCCATGCCGATGCGCTGACGCTGCTGGGCGCGCTGCGTGCGGACGGCCTTGACGCGCGGCTGTGGATGCCCGGCGCGCGCGAGCCCGGGCGCGAGCAGTACATCGCCGATCTGCAAGCCGAAGCCGCGCGTGGCGGCTTCGCGCAGGCGCTGGCGATCACCCCGCCCACCGCCGCCATCGCCGAGGCCTACGCCGCCAGCGATCTGGTGTTGCAGGTCTCGCGCAAGCCTGAGGCGTTCGGGCGCACTGTGATCGAAGCGCTGTCGGTCGGGCGCCCGGTGCTGGGCTGGGCGCACGGAGGCGTAGGCGAACTGCTGCGCGAACTGCTGCCGGCCGGCGCGGTGGCGCCATTCGATGCCGATGCACTGCATCGCGCCGCTCATGCTTTGCTTGCGCAGCCGTTCGCGCCCGCGGGCGGCATCACGTTTTCGGACGGGATGCCCGCTACGATGCCCGCGTCCCTGCAGCGCTATTCGCTGGAGGCGATGCAGGCGGCGACGCTGGCCTGCTATGACGAACTGACTTCAACGACGCACTGACCATACGCATTGATCCGGGAACCCGTTCCCACATGACCGACATGACCCCCGAGACGACCGCCTCCACGCCCCACGTTACGACTGCCGACACGGCATCCGCGCCCGCCGCCGGCTGGCGCTGGGCGCCGTTCTGGGTGCTGGCGTTCGTCGCGCTGTGGCCGGCGCCGGGCATCGCCGAAGCGGTGATGTCGCTGGGCGCGCTGGCGGCGATCGGCCGTCTGATTTTCGTGCGCTTCCGTGGCGGCGGCGCCCTGCTTAGCGCGCAGGCCTGGGCTCTGAGCAGCGTGCTGTTTTTCACTTATTGGCTGCCGGAGTTGATCGGCGCCATCGATGCGGTCGACCGCGCCCGCGCGTTCCGCGAGGCCGCCGTCGATCTGCGCTATCTGCCGTTTCTGTGGCTGGCCGCGGCGGCGGTGGCCGATGCGCGCGGCCGGCGCATCACTTTCATCGGTCTGGCCGCGATCGTCGGCGTCTGGACGCTCGACGCACTGGTGCAGGCGGCCAGCGGCACCAGTCCGTGGTTCTTCGCCATGGATGCCGCGAAACTCGCGATCAGCGGCCATCGCCTGTGCGACGCCAACGATTACGCGTTGCTGGATCGTCTCGGCGGCGCGCTGGGGCCCTGCAATCTGAAGCTCGGCCTGGTGCTGGCCAGCCTGTCGCCGTTCGCGATGCACGCCGCCGGCCGTCGGTTCGGCCAATGGGGCTGGCTGCTCGCCGCGGTGGCGATCGGCTGCGTGATCCTGCTCGCAGGGTCGCGCGCGTCCTGGATCACCTTCGGCCTGGTGCTGCTGCTGTCGGGTTGGCACCTGCTCGGCTGGAAGCGCCTGTTCGGTGTGTTCGCGTTCGGGGGTGTGCTGCTGATCGCATTGACGTTTGTGTCGCCGCAGGTGCAGCAGCGGGTCGAGCGCACCCTGCACGTGCTCAGCGGCGATCACGTCGGCGTGGACAGCGCACTGTCGGGTCGCGGTCGCATCTGGAGCGCGGCGTGGTGCATGACTACGCAGCATCCGATCAACGGTGTCGGCCCGCGCGGCTTCCGCCAAGCCTTCCCGGCCTGCGATCCGGAGCCCGGCGTGGTCGCCGCCTGGGGCGAAGGCCCGGCCTTCCACGCGCATCAGATCGTGCTGGAAATCCTCAGCGAAACCGGCGTCATCGGTCTGCTGCTGTGGCTCGCCGGCGCGGCCATGGCGCGACGCGCTTGGCGTTACGCCGAGCCGGCCGCACGCGAAGCGGCGTATCCAGCGATGCTGGCGCTGGCGGTCACGGTCTTCCCGTTCAACACCCACCTCGCGTTCTATTCGACGTTCTGGGGCGGGCTGACGCTGCTGCTGGCGGCGCTGTTCGCGGGCAGTCTGCTGGCGCGTGACGGCATGGCCCGCGACGGCATGGCGGCGCCTCAGTCGTAAACCCGCGCCCCGTCCGGCCGCCGTTTGAAGCGGCGATGGATCCACAGATATTGCTCAGGCGCGGCGCGGGCCATGGTTTCGATTGCCGCGATCACCCGCGCAGTGTCGGTGCCGGCGTCGTCCGACGGGAAGTTGTCCAGCGCCGGCCACAGCCGCAGGGTGTAGCCGCCGTCGTCGCGGCGGATGTGCTGGAACATCACCACCGCCGCGCCCGAAAGTCGCGCCAGTTGATGCGTGGAACTCAGGCTCTTCGCCGGTTGGCCGAAGTACGGCACGTAGACGCTGTCGCCCTTGCTCGGGTCTTGATCCGGCGCGTACCAGAGCAGGCCGCCACGTTTGAGGTGTTTCACCACACCGCGCACGTCCTGTTTGGTGAACATGCCCGCGGCGTAGCGTGAGCGCCCGCGCAGCACCGCCCACTCCATCGCCGGCTGCGAATACGGTCGGTACATGCCGGCCAGCGGAACGAAGTCGCACAGCAGCCGGCCGCAGACTTCGAGCGTGGTGAAGTGGCCGGAGACCACAATCACGCCGCGTCCGTTCGCGCGCGCCGCTTCGATGTGTTCCAGACCTTCGACGATCAAGCCGTGCCGCTGCGGTGCCACCGAGCCCCACCACGCGCGTCCGAATTCAAGAATAGCGGTGCCCAAGGCCGCGAAATGCCGACGCAGCAAGTCGGCGCGGGCGCGTTCGTCGAGTTCCGGAAAACACAACGCCAGATTGCGTTCGGCGATGCGTCGGCGTTTGCCTAGTGCGCGCCGCAACACCGCGCCGAGTCCGCAACCCAGTGCGCGCTGCACACCCCACGGCAAGCGCGCGAGCAGCGCCATCGTGCCGATGCCGAACCAGGTCGGCCAATGTCGGGCCGCGCGCGGCGGCGGAGCGTCGAATTTGAAAGGCATGCGCCATTGTAAGGGGCCGGGTCGGTCGTCGCCGGCTGCATCCAGCCGGTATCCTGTCGCGATGCGGGCCGACAGCTACGAACGCGTGATCGAGTACCTCCTGCGCGGCCTGTATTCGGCGGCGTTGTATCTGCTGTTGCCCGTCACCGTGTATCACCTCATCTGGCGCGGTTTCCGCCAGCGCGCGTATTTGCTGCGCTGGGATGAGCGCTATGCGCGCTATCGATCGTCCGCATCCGCATCGAACTCTGCGCCCGCATCCGGCGACGGACATCTCTGGGTGCATGCGGTGTCGGTGGGCGAGGTCAACGCCGCAGCGCCGCTGGTCCATGCGCTGTTGCGCGACCATCCGCAGCGACGTGTGCTGGTCACCACCATCACCCCGACCGGTTCCGGCCGTGTGAAGGCACTGTGGGGCGATCGCGTGGACCACGTGTATCTGCCCTACGACATCACCGGTGCGGTCGCGCGCTTCCTGCGCCATTTCCGGCCGAAGATCGCATTGATCGTCGAAACCGAACTGTGGCCGAACCTGTTGTTCGCCTGCCGCGATCACGGCATCCCGGTGTATCTGGTCAACGCGCGCCTGTCGGAACGTTCGCTGCGCGGCTATCGCGCGCTGCGCGCGCTGGTCGGACGCGCACTGCGCACGATGCGCGCGGTCGCCGCGCAGTCGGACGCGGACGCGGCGCGGTTCTTACGCCTGGGCGCGCGGGACGCGCAGGTGGTGGTCTGCGGCAATCTCAAATTCGACACCCGGGTCGATCCGGGCATT
>JAYUIZ010000756.1:0-1447 GCA_043765595.1 Lysobacter sp.
ATCGAGCAGGAAGCCAACCAGATCCTGCCCGAAAACGGTCCCGCCCAAGGCTTCAACGGACGCTGGACACGCCGCCAATGGGCGCAGGCCAGCCTCGTCGCCACCATGGTCGCCCTGCTCGGCACCATCGTCCCCGGGTTCGACACCGTACTGCAGCCCACGCCGGCCACGCCCATCCAGACCCTGTCGCTGAAACTGCCGCCGCTGTCGCTGGCGCGGCAGAAGGGCAATCTGGGCGACAGCTGGCAGGCGGTGACCGTGCGCCGCGGCGCCTCGCTCAAGCATCTGTTCGAACAACTGGGCATCCCCGCCGCCGAACTGGAGCGCGTGCTGGCGCATCCGGGCGCGAAGGCCGCGATTGGCCAGGTCACGCCCAAGACCCAGCTCTCGGTGGACCTGCCGATCAACGCCAAACTGCGCGCGGTGCGCTTCGTGCGCGGCGACGGCCAGCGCATCCAGCTGGAACTGACCGGCGACAGCGTGCGCGAGACCGTGCTGAGCCGCGATGTGGACGTGCGCACCGTGGTGCTCAGCGGCAAGGTCGGCGGCTCGCTGTTCCGCTCGGCGCGGAAACTCGGACTGAGCGGCGCGCACCTCGACCAGCTCACCGACGAAATCTTCAAATATGACATCGACTTCGATTCCGACCTCGACGCCGACGACCGCTTCAGCGTAGTGGTCGACCAGATGTGGATCGATGGCGAACTCGAGAAAACCGGTGCGGTGCTGGCCGCGGCGTTCACCGTGGACGGCAAGCTGCACACCGGCTTCCGCCACAGCCGCAACGGCAAGCCCGAATATTTCACCGGCGATGGCCGGCCGTTGAAGAAAAGCTTCATCCGTATGCCGATTCCATACGCCCGGCTCAGCTCCAGCTTCGGTGCGCGGCGGCATCCAATCCTCGGCACCATGCGCATGCACAAAGGCGTTGACTACGCAGCCGGTACCGGCACGCCGATTCAGGCCGCTGGTGACGCCCGCGTGCAGTCCGTGGCATGGCAAGGTGGTTACGGCCGGACAGTGGTGCTCGACCACGGCCGCGGCTACACCACGCTGTACGGCCACATGTCGCGCTTCGGCAACATCCGCCCGGGTCAGCGCATCCCGCAGGGCACGGTGATCGGCTACGTCGGCAGCACTGGGATGTCTACCGGCCCACATCTGCATTACGAATTCCGGATCAACGGTGTGCACCGCAACCCGCTGTCGATCACGATGCCGGCGCCGGAGCCGCTGCGTGGCGCCGAACTGGCGAGCTTCCGCACCGACACCCAGCGCGCGATGACCAAGATCCGCACGGTCGAGAACATCGTGTTTCCGGACGCTGTGGAAACCAAGGCGCTCGCGATCGCGCTGGAAACCACCCCGGGCCGCAAGCCGCGCAAGAAGGGTTGAGTCCCGCCATCGGGCTGGGCTGAGCGCAACGTCGTAGGCTGGGCTGAGCGCA
>JAYUIZ010000757.1:0-4059 GCA_043765595.1 Lysobacter sp.
CGACAAAGCGCCGAGATCAATCCTCCCGCAAGGCCGACTTGCGCAGGGCGACTTCGGCTTCGCGCTGTTGGCGGATCTGCGCGTCCACGGCCGCGATGGCGGTCATGTTGACCACGCGGCGCGGGGTGGAGGCGGGGGTGAGGATATGTGCGGGTTGGTCCAGGCCCATCAGGATCGGGCCGATGGCGACGCCGTCGGTCATCACCCGGACCATGTTGTAGGTGATGTTGGCGGCGTCCAGATTCGGCAGCACGAACAGGTTGGGGCGGCCGTGCAGGGTGGTGTTGGGGAACATGCGTTTGCGCATGCCTTCGTCCCAGGCAGTGTCGCCCTGCATTTCTCCGTCCACTTCCAGTTTTGGCGCGCGCGCGCGGATAATTTTGTAAGCCTTGCGCATCTTCGCTGCGCTGGGGTTTTCGTGACTGCCGTAGTTGGAGTGCGACAGCAGCGCGACCTTGGGTTCGATGCCGAACAGTTTCAGGCGATAGGTGGCCTGCAGCGTGGCTTCGGCGATCTGTTCGGCGGACGGGTCCACCTGCACGTGGGTGTCGAGGAAGAACCACACGCCCTGGTCGTTGATGACGCCGGTCATCGCGGCGGTGCCGGTGACGCCCTTGTCGAAATCGAACACGCTCAGCAGATAGCCGAGTTTCTTGTGGAAACGGCCGACCAGGCCGCAGATCATCGCGTCCGCTTCACCGCGTTCAACCATCAGTGAAGCGATCAGCGCCGGACGCGAGCGCAGCAGATTTTTCGCCGCCGCCGGGGTCACGCCGCGGCGCTCGGTCAACGCGTGATACTGCTGCCAGTAATCGTTGAAGCGCGGATCGTCGTTGATGTTGGTAAGGTCGAAATCCACGCCGACCTGCATCCGCAGGCCGAGACGCTGGATGCGGGTGTCGATCACGTCCGGGCGGCCGATCAGGATCGGCCGCGCCAGCTGCTCATCCACCACGGTCTGCACCGCCAGCAGCACGGTTTCTTCTTCGCCTTCGGCATACACCACGCGCTTGCGGTCGCTGCGCGCGCGGTCGTAGACCGGCTTCATCAACAGGCCGGTGCGGTAAACGAACTGACCGAGTTTTTCGCGATACGCCTGCATGTTGAGCATCGGCCGCAGCGCGATGCCCGAGTCCATCGCGGCCTGCGCCACCGCTGGCGCCAGTACCGTGAGCAGGCGCGGGTCGAACGGGCGCGGAATGATGTAGTCGGTGCCGAAGCGCGGAATTTCTCCGCCGTAGGCACCGCCGAGATCGGAGGCTTCCATGCGCGCCAGCTGGGCGATGGCGCGCACGCAGGCGAGCTTCATCGCTTCATTGATTTCGGTGGCGCTGACGTCCAGCGCGCCGCGGAAAATATACGGAAAGCACAGCGCGTTGTTGACCTGATTGGGATAGTCAGAACGGCCGGTGGCAATGATGCAGTCGGGGCGCACGCGCCTAGCGTCGTCGGGGTGAATCTCCGGATTGGGATTGGCCAGCGCCAGAATCACCGGGCGCTCGGCCATCGTTGCGACCATCTCCGGTTTGAGGATGCCGGCGGCGGACAGGCCCAGAAACACATCGGCGCCAATGACAATGTCGGCCAGCGTGCGCTTGTCGGTATCGCGCGCGTAGCGCGCCTTGTCGGGGTCGAGATGCTCACGGCCGGTGTAGAGCACGCCGTCGCGATCCACCGCGAGGATGTGGTCTTTTTTCATGCCCAATGCAACCAGCATGTCGAGGCAGGCGATGCCGGCGGCCCCGGCGCCCGATGTCGCCAGCTTCACGTCTTCGATCTTCTTGCCGACGATCTCCAGCGCATTGAGCACGGCGGCACCCACAATGATCGCGGTGCCGTGCTGGTCGTCGTGGAAGACCGGGATATTCATGCGCTCGCGCAGCTTGCGTTCGACGATGAAGCACTCCGGCGCCTTGATGTCTTCCAGATTGATGCCACCGAAGGTCGGCTCCAGCGAGGCGATGATGTCGACCAGCTTGTCCGGGTCGCGTTCGTTCACTTCGATATCGAATACGTCGATGCCGGCGAACTTCTGGAACAGCACGCCCTTGCCCTCCATCACCGGCTTGCTGGCCAGCGGGCCGATATCGCCAAGCCCGAGTACGGCCGTGCCGTTGGTGATGACTGCGACCAGATTGCCGCGTGCGGTCATCTGGCTGGCGGCGTTGGGGTCCGCGACAATGGCCTCGCAGGCGTAGGCCACGCCCGGCGAGTAGGCCAGCGCCAGATCGCGCTGGGTCACCAGCGGCTTGGTCGGCACGACCTTGATCTTGCCCGGCGGGTCCTGACGGTGATAGTCGAGGGCGGCTTGTTTCAGGTCGTTTTCAATGTCGGACATCGGGGGACGGCGTGGCGCCGGCTCTGGGAATCAGGGCCGCTGATTCTAGCCGCAACCCGGGTCATTCGCCGTGCGGTGGCGAATGACCCGGGTGTGGGAATCCTTTGTCATCCCGAATCCCGGCTTTGTGTGGTGAGGGATTTGCTGCTGCTTTTGATGCCCCCGAAAGCAGATCCCTCCTCGGGCTGCGCCCTCGTTCGGGATGACAATGGGGTGTTGATCTATCGTGACGTGCAAATATTCGGTTCGCTCCATTGCGATTCAAACCCCCAGGCCCAGCACCAGATCGTCGGCATCCACGCGGTCCAGTTTGATCTTGTTGGCGAACAGCGAGAACGCGAGCATGCCCGCGAGTCCATTGGCCCGCTGCATCCAAGGCGGCAGGTAGCGCGGCGCGGCGATCGCGCCGGCATCGAACATCGACTGCAGCGCGAACACGTCCTCCAGCGCGAGTTTTCCGGCGAACAGCTGCCGCGCAACCGCGAGCTTGCGATGGCGCAGACACCAGCGGAAGAACGTGTGCACACTCAGCAGTCCGTGCAGATACACGGTGTCTTTGGTGAAGGCCGCGCCGCCGCCCAGCGGCGCGCCGCGGAACACCCGCTGCGAGGACGCGAAGCTGTCTTCAGGCGTCTGCCCGGCGTCGATGAAGAAGCGGAACACCTGCACGAAATCGGCGCCGCCGATCGCCATGTCGATCGCGACGATGCGCAGGCTGATGCGCTTCATGCGTTCGATGTCCATCGCGCCGGAGATCAGCTCGGCGAAGGTCGCCAGCCCTTCCTGGGTCGCGGTGGTGCGCGGTGCGCTGCGGATCATCGATTTCAGCAGCGGCTGTTCGCGGCCGTTGATGCCGGTGAGGGTGTGCACGAAAGCTTCGTGGACCAGCAGCTGGTGGCGGTCGTATTCGCTGAAACCGGTGTTGGTGCGCAGGCGGATGCGGGTGGAACTGGCGGCTGCCTTGGCGATCAGCGCCGGATCCAGCTCGACCTTCACCGTGTGGCCGGTGAAGAACGCGTCGATGTCGGTCTGCAGCGCGTCGCGCACGGTTTCCGCGGCCATCACCGCATCGGGCTCGATATCGCGCAGCTCTTGATCCATGTCGTCGGCCACGTCGATGAAATGCCGCGCGGCTTCGAGATTGGTCGGGCCGTTGCCGGGCAGCATTTCCACAGGCCGCCCGTACAGCCGGGTCGAATATGCGGTGACCCTGTGAGTGCCGGCGGCGTCGAGCAGCCGGGTGCCAATGCGCCAGCTGTCGGCGGTCTGGATCAGATAATGGCCGAGCGGATGATCCGGATCGGCATCGACGCGCACTGCGTCCAGTTCCGCGCGCACCGCGTCGAAGTCTTCTTTCGGATATTCGATCTGCGGCAGATGGATGCGGCCGATGCGCCATGCCGCGAGGAAGGTTTGCTGCGCGCTCACCGGCCAGCTCAGGGTTTCCAGCAGACGGATGCCGTGCACCGCCGCGACCAGGCGCGCGTCGAGGGCGGCGTGATGGCCGATGTCGGAAGGCAGGCTCATGGCTTTGCGTTTGTGGGAGCGACGCGAGTCGCGACAGGCGCGGCGATGTCGGAACAGTCACTCATGGCACGGTGATCGAAGCCTCCGGATGGCATCCAGGAGTGGGTGCGGTGGGAGCAGCGATGGCTGGCGGAACGTCTGTCCGCAGCCAGTCGCGACTCGCGTCGCTCCCACACAAACGGCAGCCCGGACAA
>JAYUIZ010000758.1:0-4058 GCA_043765595.1 Lysobacter sp.
CAGCCCAGCCTACGATCGATCTTGCGTTCGATTCACCTCGCGGGGCGCGGCGACATCCACATCGAGATCGTGGCCCGGAACACCACGTCGCCGGCTTCGTCGGTCAGCACCACATCCACTGGCAGCGGGTAGCTGCTGTCCGCTGCGACAATCGGGATTGCCGGCGTGGCCACGCCGCGGATCGTGCCCATCGCTTTTTTCACGTATTCGACGCTCATGCCCTTGGGGATCCAGCGCATCGAATCGGGCAGACTGACCTCGGTCATCATCCCGCCGACCAGTTCTGCGAGGTTGCACATCGCGATCGCGTGCACGCTGCCGATGTGGTTGGTGATGCTGCGATGGCGACGCAGACGCGCGACGCAGCGGCCGGGTTCCAGTATTTCGATCAGCGGCGAAATGCTGCCGAAGTAGGGCGCCTTGAAGCAGATGGCGCGGGTGAACAGCCAGTGCCCAGCCGGCCAGCGGCGCATGCGTTCGTACAGGGCTAGGGTCTTGTTGGCCATCGTGCGGTCCCTTGGCTGTTGGATGAACTCGTTGCGATCAATCCATAAAGAGAACGCCGGGGCTGGCCCGGCGTTCGTATGGTTGATGCAGTACGGCGCCTGTGTGGCCCGCGTTAAGCCGCTGCGCGATGCACGCTCGGCTTGGCATCGTCGATGTAGCCGGCCGAACGCAGTTCCCACGACTCGAAGTCGTCGACCATGATCGTGTCCAGCGTCATCTCGCGCAGTTCTTCCAATTGCTTGCGCTCGTCTGCGGTGATCCAGCCCTCACGCACGCCTTCGTCCAGCTGGATGTTGAAATCCAGCGCTTCGATATCGCTGGTCTTGAGCGCCTTGAGGAACTTCCGCTCCACCGGCTCGGCTAGGATCATCTTCGCTAGATAGCTGTTGACGCGGCCAGCCGGGTTGTTTTCGCAGGGCTCCAGGAACAGGTCGCTGGCGAGACGGTCGCGGGCTTCACATGGCGTCATCAGCAGGCTGGCTGCGCGGTGGCCCAGGCGGTCGCTCGGTGCTTCCGCGCGGCGGCCCCACGGGAAGATCACCAGCCACAGCAGCCAGCCGACCGGACGGATCGGGAAGTTGCGCAGCGCGCCGGACAGCGCCAACTCGATGCGGTGGATCGCGTCGTGGAAGGCCCAGGCCAGCAGTGGGTGATCGGCGACCGGGCGACCCTGGTCCTCGTAGCGCTTCAGCATCGCGCTGGCGATGTATAGGTGGCTGAGCACGTCACCGAGACGGCCGGACAGCGACTCCTTGAACTTCAGCTTGCCGCCGAGCAGGAGCATTGAGGTGTCGGCCATCACCGCCAGCGCCGCCGAGTAGCGGTTGAGCTTGCGGTAACAGCGGCGGGTATATTCGCCGCCCGGCGTGGTGCCGACGCGCGAGCCGGTCAAACCGAACCACCACGCACGCACCGCGTTCGAGATCGCATAGCTGATGTGGCCGAACAGTGCGGCGTCGAATTGGTCGATGCGCTGCTTCGGGTCCTCCAATTGCGCCGACTTCATTTCCTTCATCACCCACGGGTGGCAGAGGATCGCACCCTGGCCGAAGATCATCAGACTGCGGGTCATGATGTTCGCGCCTTCGACCGTGATCGCGATCGGCGCCGCCTGCCAGGCGCGGCCAGCGTAGTTGCGCGGGCCGAGGATGATGCCCTTGCCTCCGTGGATATCCATCACGTCGCTCGCAAGTTCGCGGCTCATCTCGGTGCAGTGGTATTTGGCGATGGTGGACGGCACCGCAGGATTTTCGCCGCGCGCCACAGCGGCCGCAGTGGCTTCGGCCAATGCGCTGCAGGCGTAAGCGCGGCCCGCGATGCGGGCCAGTGCTTCCTCGACGCCCTCGAAGCGGCCGATCGACAGACCGAACTGCTTGCGGATGCGAGCGTAGGCGCCAGTGACGATCGCGCCCATCTTCGAGCTGCCGCTGGCGGTGGAGGGCAGGGTAATGGAGCGGCCGATCGACAGGCATTCCATCAGCATGCGCCAGCCCTGGCCGGCGTAGTCTTCGCCGCCGATCAGCTGGCTCAACGGCAAGAACACGTCCTTGCCGATGATCGGGCCATTCTGGAACGGCGCGTTCAGCGGAAAGTGGCGGCGGCCGATCTCCAGGCCAGGGGTGTCGCGCGGCACCAGTGCCAGCGAAATGCCGATGTCCTTTTTGTCGCCGAGCAGGCCATCCGGGTCGTACATGCGGAACGCGACGCCAATGAGAGTGGCGACCGGCGCCAGTGTGATGTAGCGCTTGTTGAGCGTGAGGCGGATGCCGAGCACGCTAGCGCCGTTCCACTCGCCCATGCCGACGATGCCGTAATCGGGGATGGACGTGGCGTCTGAGCCGGCGAATGGACCGGTAAGTGCCAAGCATGGGATTTCGCGGCCATCTGCGAGGCGCGGCAGGTAGTGGCGTTTCTGTTCTTCGGTGCCGTAATGCATGAGCAGTTCCGCCGGGCCCAGCGAGTTGGGCACGCCGACGGTGGAGCTGAGCACCGAGGAGATCGGTGCCAGCTTCTGGATAACCTTGTGGTTCATCAGCGCCGAGAATCCGAGGCCGCCGTATTCCTTCGGAATGTTCAGGCCGAAGAATTTGTGTTGCTTCACGTAGTTCCACAGCTGCGGCGGCAGATCAGCGCGAACATGGGTGATTTCCCAGTCGTTGGTGATCCGGCACAGATCCTCAACCGGGCCGTCGAGAAAAGCCTGTTCCTCTGCGTTGAGCATCGGCCGGGGCAGCGACAGCAGCTTGCTCCAGTCGGGTTTGCCCGAGAACAGTTCACCCTCGAAGCCTACGGTGCCGGACTCCAGCGCGGTGCGCTCGGTGTCGGACAGCGGCGGCAGCAGCTTGGTGTAGAACTTCAGCAGATTGTAGGTGATCAGCACCTTGCGCAAAGGCGTAATCAGCATCGGCACGGCCACAAGCAGCATCAGGCCGGCGGCGATCAGAGTTGCGGTCTGGTGCGCCCCCAGCAGCCAGCAACCGACAAGCAGGGTTGCGGTGATTGCGGCCCAGGTCGCCAGCCGCAAGCGGTGGTAGGCGCAGAACCCGGTGGCGAGCAAGAGTGCGAGGAAGGGAGCGAGATATTGGATGGCAGTGCTCATGAGGCGCTCCGGCGAGCCTGTGCTCGGCGTATGAACTTATTGGGAAGGCGGGACTGGCAGTGCGTGCTGACAGGCGTGGCCCACAGGCCGCTCCATACGCAGTAGTATGGGTATGCTTCTTTCCGATTGTCAATGTGCCGGAGCGATTCGGAACGCGCTTGGACACCCAGATTGAAATCGTAGTCAAACGATACTTTTCCCGGGCGTTCCGTATGGTTAGACTATTGCGATGAACAATGCCGCGATCAAGACCGAACGCAACGGCCGCCTCAGCGCGGAAGACTGGGCGCAGGCCGCCCTCGACATGATCGCCGAGCAGGGCGTGGCCGCGGTGGCGGTCGAGCCGCTCGCACGGCGGCTGGGCGTGACCAAGGGCAGCTTCTATTGGCACTTCCCGTCGCGCGACGCGTTGCTCGCCGCGGCGCTGGAGCGCTGGGAGGCGGTGGAGCAGGAAACAGTCTTCGGCCAGCTGGAAGCGGTTGGCGACCCGCGCCAGCGTCTGCGCGCGCTGTTTCAGCTCGTCGCGCACGAGGTGAAGCCGCACAAGATCTACAGCGAACTACTCAAGGCGCTGGATCATGCAGCGGTAGGCCCGGTGATCGAGCGGGTCTCGCAGCGTCGTCTCGAATACCTCGCAGCCTCCTTCCGCCAGACCGGTCTGGTCCGGACCGATGCACAGCACCGCGCGCGCTTGGCGTATGCCGCGTATGTCGGCTTCCTGCAGCTGCGGCTGCAGTTGCACAACCCGCGTCTCGCTCAAGATGAATTCGAGTCCTATGTCGAACACGTCATGGACACGCTTATTCCGACCGTCCCGCCCGTTCCCGCACCACGAGCCTGAGTACCCGCCCTGCATGAACGTGATCGCCGCCACCGATACCGACACAGCACCCACGCAACTGCAGAGCCTCAGCGACTGGGTGGCCGAAACGATCGCGCTGACCCGTCCGGA
>JAYUIZ010000759.1:0-4055 GCA_043765595.1 Lysobacter sp.
GTCGTGGAAATGCAGGCCGGTGGTCGGCTCGTCGAGGATATAGAGCGTGCGCCCGGTATCGCGGCGTGACAGTTCCTTCGACAGCTTCACACGCTGTGCTTCACCACCCGATAGCGTGGTCGCCGGCTGGCCCAGACGGATGTAGCTGAGGCCGACATCGATCAGCGTTTCAAGCTTGCGGGCGATGGTTGGCACCGGCTCGAACAGTTTCAGCGCGTCTTCGACGGTCATGCTTAGCACGTCGTGGATGCTGTAGCCCTTGTACAGAATTTCCAGGGTTTCCCGGTTGTAGCGCTTGCCGTGGCAGACATCGCAGGGCACATACACATCGGGCAGGAAGTGCATCTCGACCTTGATCAGACCGTCGCCCTGGCAGGCTTCGCAACGGCCGCCGCGCACGTTGAAACTGAAGCGGCCGGGCGAATAGCCGCGAGCGCGCGATTCCGGCACCTGTGCATACAGCTCACGCAGCGGCGTGAACAACCCGGTGTAGGTGGCCGGGTTGCTGCGCGGCGTGCGCCCGATCGGCGATTGGTCGATATCGACGACCTTGTCGAACAGATCAAGGCCCTTCACGTCCTTGTACGGCGCAGGTTTGTGGGAAGCGCCATTGATCTCGTTGGCGGCCAGCGCGTACAGGGTGTCGTTGATGAGCGTCGATTTGCCCGAGCCGGACACGCCGGTCACCGCGGTGAACAGGCCCGCATGCAGGGTCAGGTCAACGTTCTTCAGATTGTTGCCCGACGCGCCGCGGAGCGTGAGCTTCATCTTCGGGTTGGGTTTGTGGCGATGCGCCGGAATCTCGATGCGGCGCTTGCCGCTGAGATACTGGCCGGTGATCGAGCGCGGCGCCTTCAGCAGATCGTCGAAACTGCCTTGGGCGACGACTTCGCCGCCGTGAATGCCGGCGCCGGGGCCGATGTCGACCACATGATCGGCCAGACGGATCGCGTCTTCGTCGTGTTCGACCACGATCACGGTGTTGCCAAGGTCGCGCAGGCGGGTGAGCGTGCCGAGCAGGCGTTCGTTGTCGCGCTGGTGCAGGCCGATGGACGGCTCGTCCAGCACGTACATCACGCCGACCAGGCCGGCGCCGATCTGCGACGCCAGGCGGATGCGCTGCGCTTCGCCGCCGGACAGCGTATCGGCCTTGCGTTCGAGGGTGAGGTAGTCGAGGCCAACATCGACGAGGAAGTTCAGGCGTTCGCGGATTTCCTTGACGATCTTGGTCGCGATTTCGCCACGCCAGCCGCTGAGCGCGAGATTGCCGAAGAAATCCAGGGCTTCGTCGATGGGCAGTATCACGATCGACGGCAGCGCGCGGTCAGCGACGAACACATTGCGCGCCGCACGGTTCAGGCGTGCGCCGCCGCAGTCGGGGCAGGGGCGGGCGCTGATGTATTTCGCCAGTTCTTCGCGCACAGCCGCGGATTCGGTTTCGCGATAGCGGCGTTCCAGGTTCGGAATGATCCCCTCGAACTTGTGCTTGCGCTGGCTGCGGCCGCCGGTGTCGGTGAGGTAGGTGAAGGCGATGATTTCGCCGCCGCTGCCGTGCAGTACTGCGTGCTGGGTGGCCGCATCCAACTCGTTCCAGTGCGTGTCCACGCTGAAACCGTAGTGCTTGGCCAACGACTGGATCAATTGGAAGTAATAGACGTTGCGGCGGTCCCAGCCGCGCACCGCGCCGGCTGCCATCGACAGCTCAGGATGCACAACCACGCGCACCGGGTCGAAGAACTGGCTCACGCCCAGGCCGTCGCAGCTCGGACAGGCGCCCACCGGGGAGTTGAACGAGAACAGCCGCGGTTCCAGCTCCGGCAGCGAGTAGTCGCAGACCGGGCAGCTGTATTTCGACGAGAACATCAGCGGCGCGGCGTTGGCGTCGTCCAGCGATTGCACCAGCGCCATGCCGTCGCCGAGCTTCAGCGCGGTTTCGAACGACTCGGCGAGCCGCTGTTTGATGTCCGTGCGCGATTTGAAGCGGTCGATCACTGCTTCGATCGTGTGCTTCTGGCGCAGGGTCAGCGCCGGCACCGCGTCGATCTCGTACAGCACGCCGTCCACGCGCACGCGCACATAGCCCTGCGCGCGCAGTTGCTCGAACACCTGCGCGTGCTCGCCCTTGCGTTCGCGGATCACCGGCGCCAGCAGCATGTAGCGCTGTTCGGCGGTCTTCGGATCCTGTTCCAACGCCAGCACCTGGTCGACCATCTGGCTGACGGTCTGCGCTTCCAGCGGGAAATGGTGATCCGGGCAGCGCGGCGAACCGACGCGGGCGTAGAGCAGGCGCAGGTAATCGTAGATCTCGGTGATGGTGCCGACGGTCGAGCGCGGGTTGTGCGAGGTCGATTTCTGTTCGATCGAGATCGCCGGGCTCAAGCCTTCGATGTGGTCGACATCGGGCTTTTCCATCACGCTGAGGAACTGGCGCGCGTAGGCCGATAGCGATTCGACGTAGCGGCGTTGGCCTTCGGCGTAGATGGTGTCGAACGCCAGCGACGATTTGCCCGATCCGGACAGGCCGGTGATCACGATCAGCTTGTCGCGGGGCAGATCGAGATCGATGTTCTTGAGGTTGTGGGTACGCGCTCCGCGGATGCGGATGGTGTCCATGGCCATCGAATGGGGGTCCAGGCTTGAGGGGGGAGCCATCGCAGGCCCGGAGATGGTGCCGGACACGGCGAGAAGCAACCTGCAAGCCTAACGAGCACCCCTGCATAGAGCAAATCCGCCCATAGAACGCAGTTGTTCGTCTGTTTGCTGCAATTTGCGAATCGATCGGATGAGTAACCGGTTCAATAACACCTTGATTCTGCGGCGCCGTTTACCTCACCAGTTCAAAGCGCATAGCCGCGCCTTCGGGCGGCGGTGTCGCGCCTTCGACCTGCGTACCATCTGGGTTCTGGCCCCAGCCGCGGGTTTCGATCGACGCCGGGCTGACGCCGTTCAGGATCAGCTGCACCTTCAGTGCTTCGGCGCGCTGTTTCGACAGGAACATATCGTTGCCGGCGTCCGCGGTGGCCACGACCGGGCCGACGATCAGCAGTTTGGTGCCTGGCGGCGCGGCGCGGATCGAGTCGGCCGCCTGCGCGACCAGATCCAGGCTGTCGACGCTGACGTTGCCGCCACCGTTGTCGAATTTCACCGGCATCTGGTTCAGGTTTTTCGCCAACACCTCGGGCGCGATGGTGCCGGCGGCGGGTGTCTCGGCGGGGATTTCGAACAGACCCTGCAGGCGCGCGCCGGGAAAGGCGCTTTCGGCGGCAGCGCGCAGCGCGCGACGCTGGTCAAGCGTGACTTGGCCGCTGAGTACGATGCTGTCGCCCTCGAAGCGCACCGCAGCGCCGACCGAGGGTTCGAGTATTTTCAAGAAATCTGCGAGGCCTTCGATCCATTTCGGCGGGCGGGCGGCCTTGTCGACGACGATGTCGCCGGTGGCGCGGCCGCGGCCATACACGGACAGCAGGCTCTGCTCGATCCGCGCTTTGGTGGCGTCGTCGCCGATGGTGCCGTCGAAGCGGATCGCGCCGCTGTTGTTGACCACGCTGAGCATGGCGTCGAACGGCGCGCGTACGGCGATCGGCGCGGCATCGATTTTGGCGTCGGGGGAAGGCGTGCGCTGGCATGCGCCGGAAACGGTTGCGGCAGCGATGATCAACGACAGCGCGAACGCGCGGCCGCCTCTGGAAATGGGGGTGTCGGACATGTATGGCACTCGTGGACGTTCATTTCGCGAAAAACCTCCCCCTGCATTGCGCAGGGGGAGGGTGTCTCGTTGGATCTTCTTGGATTGCCGATAGTTACCAGTCGGAATTACTTGGCCGACGTGTAGTTGATCGTGACGTCGTTCGAGCACTCGGCGGTGCCCTGGTTGCAGATCTTGTAGGTCATGGTGCCGCTGCCGACGATGCGGAAGTTGTCGGTGAACGTGTAGGTGTTGCGACGGCTGTTGTAGATCATTCCGTTGCGGTAGATGTCCACCTGCTTCTTGCCATGTTGCCAAGTCAGTGCGACGCGGGTGCGATGGTTCGTCAGCTGTTCGACGGTCGCCTTTT
>JAYUIZ010000760.1:0-1442 GCA_043765595.1 Lysobacter sp.
GTTTTTCAGGCGTGGATCAGAACGGACTATCGTCGTCCGAGAAATCGTCCATCGGCGGCGGGCTGCTGGCGGCCGGGGCCTGGCGCTGACCGCCACCGCCACCGCCGTATCCACCGCCGCCGCTGCGCTGACCGCCGCCGTAACCGCCACCACTGCCGCCTCCGCCGCTCTCGCGCGGCGCGCGCGCAGGCCGCTGTTCGCCGCCCGACCCGCCGCCTTCACTGCGGCCGCCGAGCATATGCATCTCGTCGGCGATGATGTCGGTGAAATACCGCTTGACGCCGTCTTTCTCGGTCTCGCTGTACCGGATCGAGCCTTCGACGTAGACCTGGCTACCTTTACGCAGGTATTCGCCGGCGATCTCGCCGAGCTTGGCGAAGAAGGTCACCCGGTGCCATTCGGTGCGCTCCTGGGTATTGCCTTCCTTGTCCTTGCGCACCGAAGTGGTCGCTAGGCTGACTTTGGTGACGGCCATGCCGCCCTGGGTGTATTTGGTTTCGGGATCGTTGCCGAGATTGCCGACCAGGATCACCTTGTTGACGCCGCGTGCCATGAACAGTTTCCTGTCTTGAGTCGCCGGTAGTGGCGATGAACATTGGATTATAACCACCCTACCCAAGGGGATCGGGAACTACCGCTCCTGCACGTAGGAATTCCCTGAATCGCCGCATCGACCCGTGACCCCCGATCCTGCCTGCTGCGCCTCTTATAATGTTGGCCTCACCCGTCTGGATCCCCCATGGAAGCGACTTCGGCGCCCATTTCGCTCGACCTGCCCGCCATTCAGGCGCTTTCCGCCGCCGACATGGCCGCGGTCGACGCCCTGATCCGCCGGCGTCTGGGCTCCGAGGTAGCCCTGGTCAATCAGGTTGCCGAACACATTATCGCCGCTGGTGGCAAGCGCCTGCGCCCGATGCTGCTGCTGCTGGCGGCCCGCGCCCTCGGCCACAGCGGCGCGGATGCCCACCAACTGGCGGCGGTGGTGGAATTCATCCATACCGCCACGCTACTGCACGACGACGTGGTCGACGAATCCGACCTGCGCCGCGGCCGCAAGACCGCCAACGCCCTGTTCGGCAACGCTCCGAGCGTGCTGGTCGGCGATTTCCTGTACTCGCGCAGCTTCCAGCTGATGGTGGAACTGGAGCGGATGCCAGTGATGCGGATCCTGGCCGACACCACCAACGCCATCGCCGAGGGCGAAGTGCTGCAACTGCTGCACATCCGCAACCCGGATACCGACGAGCCAGCCTATCTGAAGGTGATCGAGCGCAAGACCGCGGTGCTGTTCGCGGCCGCAACCCGGATCGGCGCGCAGCTCGCGGGCGCAGATGAAGCGGTCCAGCAGCAGCTCCACGATTACGGTATGGCGCTGGGCTACGCTTTTCAGATCGCCGACGACGTGCTGGACTACAGCGCCGACGAAACCGCGCTGGGAAAAC
>JAYUIZ010000761.1:0-13357 GCA_043765595.1 Lysobacter sp.
AGCCCGCTTGCCACACGCTTCCGCGGCGATCAAGCGCACGATTGATCGAATTGGCGCTCCTGCATTTCATTTTCTGCACAACTGCACTCAGACCGCCGGAGCGCAGATAGAACAGCCAATGCAGATGATCTGGCATCAACATCCATGCAAGCGATTCGACATCGCCGCATTCGTGAGAACGATGTAGTTCTGCAATGACCGCATTCGCGGACGATGGGTCGCGGAACACCGCCTTTCGGCCTTGTGTATTCGTCGTGATCGCATAGTAGTGGCCGGCCTCGGATCGGCGGCCTTTGAGAAGACGGGGACTGGACATGCCTCAGCATCGAGCAGTCGCAGTGATGCGGCTATCGGAAAATCACGCGGACTGATGTGGGGAAAATCCGGGTTTGGAGCGGCGTTGGCGTCGGCGTCGGTTCCGGGGGATGGGCAGCGGAGCTTTGCTCCGCTCTACGGGGGTGCCTGGCTGCGGCAGGGGGCAGCGGAGCTTTGCTCCGCTCTACGGCAGCTTTATCAATACTTTCGCTTCGGACTTTTCGCTGGCTGCCCGCGCGGTGGCAGCGGTGCAACGCCCCGTTCTTCCGCGAGCCGGAAATCGATCTTGCGCTCTTCCAGACTCGCCTTGAGCACAATGATAGTCACCCGATCGCCGAGCCGGAATACGCGGCCGGCGCGTTCGCCGCTGAGCGTCTTGCGGATCGGGTCGAAGTGATAGAAATCGTTCGGCAGCTGAGTAACGTGGATCAGGCCGTTGACCTTGGAGTCGTCCAATTCCACAAACAGGCCGAAGCTGGTGACGCCGCTGATGATGCCGTCGAATTTGCCGCCGATGTGCTTTTCCATCCACGCCGCGCGGTAGCGCTCGTCGACTTCGCGTTCGGCTTCGTCGGCGCGACGCTCGCGTTCCGAACACTGCAGAGCCAGCGCCGCCATGCCGCTCTGCGAATACGTGAACGCCGCAGGCTGTGCGTCGGTCAGCGCATGTTTGATCGCGCGATGCACCAGCAGATCCGGATAACGCCGGATCGGCGAAGTGAAATGCGCATACGACTCCAACGCAAGACCGAAGTGGCCGATGTTCTCGGGCGCGTACACCGCCAGCGACTGGCTGCGCAGCAATACCGACTCTAGCAGCGCCGCGTCGGGTCGCTCGCGGATCCTGGTCAGCAGCGCGGTAAAATCGCGCGGTTCCACGGTAGCCCACGGCGGCATCCGCAGTTTGAACTCCTTGAGGAATTCGAGCAGATCGGTGTACTTCGATTCCGGCGGCTTGGCGTGGATACGATACGGCGCTGGCACCTGTTTCTTCAGCAGGAACCGCGCGGCCTCGACGTTCGCGGCGATCATGCATTCTTCGATCAGCTTGTGCGCGTCGTTGCGCTGGAGCATGCCGGCCTGCACCACTTCGCCCTGCGGACCCAGCACGAAGCGCACTTCGGAGGATTCGAATTCGATCGCGCCGCGCGCCTTGCGCGCCTTCGCCAGCACTTGGTACAGCTGATGCAGACGCTGCACCTGCGGCAACAGCGAGCCGATCTTCGCGATGGCGTCGGCGTCGTTCTCGCCCACTGCCTGCCAGACTTGGGTATAGGTCAGGCGGGCGTGCGAATGCATCACTGCTTCATAGAATTTCGACTTGCTCACTTCCCCATCGAAACCGACCTGCATGTCGCAGACGAAACACAAACGGTCGAGCTTCGGATTCAGCGAGCAGATGCCGTTAGACAGCGTTTCCGGCAGCATTGGCACCACGAAGCCCGGGAAATAAACCGATGTCGCGCGCTTCTGTGCTTCGTCGTCCAGCGGCGCACCCGGGCGCACGTAATGAGAAACATCGGCGATCGCAACGATCAGCCGGAAACCGTTGCGGTTCGGTTCGCACCACACCGCATCGTCGAAATCCCTGGCGTCCTCGCCGTCGATGGTCACCAGCGGCAGCTGGCGCAGATCGATGCGGCCGGCGATGTCGCGATCGGTCACCTGCAGCGGCACCGCGGTGGCCTCGGCGATCACCTCCGGCGCGAATTCATGCGGCAGATCATGGCCGTGAATCGCGGCTTCCACCACCAGCGAAGGCGTGAGCTTGTCGCCGAGCACCGCGAGCACGCGGCCGATCGGCGGGCGGTAGGCGTCGGGCGCATGCACGATTTCGCATACGACCAACTGGCCGTTCTGGGCATCCAGGCGCGCGTCGGCAGGAATCTGCACATTGCGCTGGATACGCGCATCGTCGGGTTGCACGAAGCTGATGCCGGCTTCCAGCGTGAACCGACCGATCAGCCGGCTCAGGCGGCGCTCCAGTACTTCGACGATGACGCCTTCGCGGCGGCCGCGACGGTCGATGCCGGTGACGCTGGCCATCACCCGGTCGCCATGCAGCACCTTGCGCATTTCCAGCGGCGGCAGGAACAGGTCGTCACTCTTGCCGGTGCCGGTCTCGGGGCGCAGGAAGCCGAAGCCGTCGGGATTGGCGATGACGGTTCCAGCGATCAGGTCCATGCGCGCAGCCGGCAGATAGCCACCGCGGCGGTTTTGCAGCAATTGGCCATCGCGCAGCATTGCGCCGAGGCGTTTGCCCAGCGCATCGCGGCGCTCGGGCGTCTCCAGGCCGAGGCGTTCGGCCACATTCTCGGCCATCATCGGGCCGTCGGCTTCGCCGAGCAGCTTCAGGATGGCTTCGCGGCTGGGGATGGGATCGGCGTAGCGCGAAGCTTCGCGGGCGGCATGCGGGTCGCTGACTGCCGAGGAGGAGGAGGAGGAGGAGCCTGCATCGGCTTGTCGCCTGGCCTGCGGCTTGGGACCGCCCTGCGTCGCAAACGTATCGGGCAACCACGGCGCAGCTTTGGCTTGCTTGCCGGAAGGCTTGCCCGGGTTGCGGACATTACTAGCTGATTTCGGAGGACCAGCGGATTTCGGTGGTTTGGCTGAAGGCTGTGGCGCCTTCGCTTTCGAGGCCTTGCCCTGCTGGGACGCCGCGGCGTTGCGCGGTTCGGTGCGGGAGGCGGATTTGAGGGGAGCGCCATCTTGGGCGCGCGTGGCGCGAGGGCCGGTGGTTTTCTTGGTTGTTTTTGCCATCGGCCGCAAGTATACGCGCGCATCCCACATCGGGGGATCGCTCCAGACCTTTGGAGCCCGTTGCTCCTGCCCCATCGTTCCGCCGGACCGGACGGGCGAAAAATTGATCAACGCATCGTTGACATCGTGCGCGTCGCAACGCAACATACGCCCCCTTGCCCTGGTGGCGGAATTGGTAGACGCACTAGTTTCAGGTACTAGCGGGTAAAACCGTGGAGGTTCGAGTCCTCTCCTGGGCACCATGTATCCGTCTATAGACACAGCTCCACGTCTACAGGCGACAACAAAGACCTCGCGCAAGCGGGGTTTTTGTTTCTGGAGGTCTCTCTCTGTACCTCGGCAGCTCGCCCTATCTGTGTATAACATCTGCGTAAGTCCAGCCGGGCCGGTTCGGACTTACTCAACAGGGTGAGCCGCAAGATATGGGGAAGCTGACAGACAAGGAGCTGCGTGCCATGAAGCCGCGGGACGCCATCTACAACGCAGCCGACGGCGAAGGGCTGTCGATTCAAATCTGGCCCAACGGCGGCATGTACTGGCGGTTTCGATACCGTTACGGCAACAAGGCGAAGATGCTCAGCCTTGGGGTTTATCCGGCGGTCACCATCAAGGAAGCTCGCGAACGGCTGGCCGACGCGCGCCGACTGCTGCGGGATGGTGTCGATCCGTCGAAAGACCGGAAGGACGCCAAGCGCGCCGCAATGGGCGATGCCGATCGGGAATTCGCCAAGGTCGCGGCCGATTGGCTGGCGCACTGCCGGCCGGGTTGGGCGCCGGAGACATACCGAAAGGCCGTGTACATCGTCGATCAATACCTGGCGCCAGCCCTGAAGGGCTCAGACGTTGCCACCCTGGCCACACCGGAAGCCCGCCGCGCGATCGCCAAGATCGCCACCCGCGCCCCTGCCTTCGCGCAAAAGGCGCGCGGCCACCTTGGCGCAATCATGGAATACGCCATGCACGGCGGGCTACGGGAGGAAGGGCGCGCGCTATCGCTCAAGGGCGCCATTCCCAAGCACGACAAGGGACACATTGCGGCGGCAACGAACCCGGACGACATCCGCGATCTACTCGCGGCGATCGACGCATACGATTCGCCAGTGACGCGGGCGGCGCTGTCCGTTGCGATGCTGACCGCGCTACGTCCTGGCGTCGTCGCTGGCGCACGCTGGGCTGAAGTTGATTTGAGCCGGGCGGAATGGATGGTTCCGCCGGAGCGGATGAAGATGCGGCACGCGCATATCGTTCCCCTACCCCGCCAAGCCGTCGACAACCTGCGCGACATGCTGAAATTCACAGCCGGCGATGAATTCGTGTTCCCGCCCCTCGCCCGCCAGAAGTCCCGGCATCTACACCGTGACGCACTCAGCGCCGCACTACGCCGCATGGGGTTCCAAGGCATACATGCAACGCACGGATTCCGAGCTATGTTCCGGACCGTCGCGCGGGAGCGTTTAAACGTGCAGACCGACGTCCTGGAAGCGCAGCTTGCGCACGCGAAGAAAGGCGACGTGCAGAAAGCCTACGACCGAACTCAGTTCCTGGACGAACGGCGGATCGCGATGCAGCGATGGGCGGACTACTTGGATGAGTTGCGCGCGTCCAGGCGCTGCTGAATCCATCCGTCGACTTCATGCGAGGCCCAGAACGTCGCTCTTCCGAATCGGGTCGACTTCGGAAAAACACCCGCGGACATGCTCCGGTAGATGCTCGGCCGCGAAAGGCCCGTGCGCGTCAGCACTTCGGGCAAGCGAATCAGACGCAGTTGTTCGGTGTTGACTTGCTCTTCTTTCATGCTTGATACCAATCAGGACAGAAATTGAAACTTATCCTGACATAATTACGCGCGTATTTCAATGACTTTGTCCTGATGTCCTGCTAGGATCGCCCCATTGTGTTTAAACGAACTCACTGGGGAAGACGACATGGGCATCGCATCCACGCTTACGGCAGTCACCGCAAACCGCGAAACATGGCTGCGCCAGGTCGCCGACCTCATGGCGCCGAAGTTTGAAGACCTCGGCTTCCCCATCCCACCATTCCGCGTTGCGCTCGGGTTCCCGTTCAAGGCGGAAACCGCGACAGGCCAATGCTGGGACAAGTCCATAAGCGGAGACAGGCACTTCGAGATTTTCATAAACCTAGGCCGCGACGACTCGCGCGCTATCGCGTCGACGTTGGCGCACGAAATCGCGCACGCTGCGGCCGGCTTGGAGCATGGGCACAAGGGCGACTTCGCAACGCTTGCGCGCGGGCTCGGCTTCAACGGGCGCTTGACGCACGTTCAGGACTTGGACAAGGCGCCGGGTCACGTCGCATGGATCGATAGCATTCTGACGGTGACGGGTCCGATTCCGCACGCCGCGATGCGCCTGCGCGACTCCGAAGGAATCAAGATCGTGAAGCGCGCAGGCGGCGGCATGGCGCCGGATGCCGTGCGCGGTAGAGACGACGGCGATACGGGGCGCGACGCGCCCATCAGCTCCGGCCCGAAGCCTCAGACCGGCCGCATGCTTAAGGCGTGCTGCTCAGACTGCGGATACACTGTCCGCGTCTCGGCGAAGTGGTTGGAAGTCGGGTCGCCGCACTGCCCGACGCATGGCGCGATGGCGGCAGACGAATAAGCAAAGAAAAACCCCGCGGATAGCAAGTCCGCGGGGTTCGCTTTAATCCAAGCTCGGTAAAACATCGGTCTTAACGGTTGTTTGTTCGCCGGGCTTTCACCGGCGCGCTTGTCGGCTTTCCGTCCGCTTGCCTTGCTAGGTCTGCCGTCTTTCCGGCCCGTCTTCAGCCCGTAGCGTGGCTTCATCTGCCGGCGCCCTTTCGCTCTTGCCGATTGCGCTTCGTTCGTGGACATTTAGGGGCCGTCTTGAACGAAGAGAAGTCATCCAGCCCGAATAGGATAGTAGGGATATCCTGCTGTCCTGTCAACCATCAACGACGGTCGCCAGCTGTTCCGTGTCCTCTACCTTAGCGCCGCCGGCCTTCGCCGGCCCTTCCGCACTGTTCGGCTGTTCGCATTCGATCGTGCATCGATAGCCCTGCGATCCGAGGTAATGCTCGGCGCGCTTGATCAGCCATTCACCATCAACACCAGGCCGGAATCCATCCATGACGGCGATCGTTTCCGCCGACATTTCCGGGCGCCCCGGAAAATCGTACGTCAGTTTTTTTTCAGCGCGCGCGGTGCTGCGGTGCTTGGCCTTCGCCGCATTCTCGGCGGACACCGCATCCGCGTAGGACATGCGCAGCCGCACGACAGGGTCGCCATCGCCGACAGTGATTTGATGTCGCTTCGCCTTGCGGGTGTCGCGGTAGTAGGCGACCACGCTGCCGGAGCTTTCGCGGGATGCCATCGTCACGCGGTAATTGCTGCCGTCCTTCGGTGTGAGGGTGACGCGGGGAAGGTCTGCGCCGCTGGCGGACTTCGAGTCGCCGCGCTTGGCGAAGATCAGCGCACCGCCGGCCGGCTTGGCTATGGCGTCATAGCGCTTGGCGATCCGCGAAAGCAGATTCATATCCGATTCGTGAGATTGATCCGTCGCGGGGAGCGCAATGCTCGCCAGCCCGGCGGATACCGCTGGCGTCAGCCGGTGCTCTCCGGCGATGCGCTTGACCATTGCGCCGATCGTCGTACCCTTCGCCCACGATCGCGTTTTCTGCGTCTGCAAGTCGGTCTTACCGGACTTGCTTTTCTCTTGCGTGGCAGCGCGCGCACGTATCACCATCGAGCCCGGAACGCCCGCGAGTTCGATTTCATCTACCACGAACAACCCTTTTGGCTGCACGCTGTCATCATACCCGATGAAAACCTCGAGTTCGGCGCCACGCAGCGGAACAGCTATCGGCTTGTCCGGCAGATGATCCGACAGCGTGATTTCCACCGTGTCTGATTCCGCTCCTGATTCGTCGACCAGACGCAGCGATCGGAAGCGCTCGCGAATCTTGTCCGTGATGTCCTTGCTGTCCGCGATGATGCGGAAGGCCGGTTTGATATTCATTCCCACAGCGCGACCGCCTGCACGGTTCCGACAGGCTGCGCCACTTCCGGAAGGTTGATCGTCACCCCTTCCGGAAGGATTGCGCCGCGAGCGGCAAGCCCTGGATTCGCCTCGAATACAGCGCGCAGGATCGCGGGATTTTCCATTCCGTAGTGCCTGAACGCGACGTCGTCAACGACGTCACCTTCGCGGGTTTCATACTTCAGCATCGCCGAATTTCCGAATGGTTACAGTGAAGTCCTGCCGGCGCGGCGCCGCGTTCGGCTTGAAGTTGGACGCGGTTTCGTCGATTGACTCGATAACCCACAGCCCCAGGATTGCGCCTGATCCGGATATCAGGCGCACCGGCTTGCCTTGCTTGGCGATCTTGCGCAAGTCTTCGATTTGGCCGGTCCCGCCGCGGAAGTCCGGATAAATGACGCCCGGCAGCGTGACGCGATCCTCACCGGGGCCGGTGAATTGCAGCGCATCGTATTGCCCGACACGTTCCTGCGCAGGCCAGCGCCAAGATGTCGACCGCTGCACTTCCTGAAAGACGGCCGTGTTCAGGCTGAACTTAAACCCGCCGAGCATCAGCAGCGTCGGCGAATTGCCGCTGTTGTTCCCGGCGAAGCTGTCCAGAGCTTTGTCGATTTGGCTGGATATGATTTCACGGAACGACATCAGGAAACCCCGTCGACCAAGCTGCCGCGCTTGGCGGTTTCGTCCTGTCGCTTCAGATGGTAGGCAGTGCGGCGCGCAAGTTCGTCGGTCGACTCCCCCGGCTGCTGCACAATCTGTATGTGGTTCGTCTGCTGCACCGTCGTCGTCGACTTGCCGCCACGCGCAGCCACAGCGGGCACAGCAGGCACGCGCTTGCTCGGCGGGCGGATCGGCGCAGTGATCGCCGCACGGCCCGCAGGACGCACGGCAGCGCCAGCGGATGCAGGTGAAGGTGCAGCGGCAGGACCGCCGAAACCAATCGCCGACAGAATGGAGCCAACAGGGCTCAGGATCGGACGCATGCGCGCCATGATCCAATCGACCGCGGCACCGACTACGGGCTTGACCCGACCCCATGCGGACGTGAAGCCGACGACGATAGCGCCCGCAGTCTCGCCGATCTTCGTTCCCAGCCACACCACCGCGCTGATTACGCCGCCTATGACCTTGATTCCCGTCGTGAAGCTGGTAGCGATGACGCTGCCGACAAACTTACCGGCAGCAGCTACGCCGGAAAGCTCGTCTTTCGACATTATGACCGGCTCCAGGAACTTGACGACCGAATCCCAGGCCCCGCCGATGGCGCCGCTCACAGCATCCCATGCCGGCTTGAATGGCTGGATTGCTTGAATGACGCCATCCATTGCCGGCCGAACTGCGGACGTGAACCCGTCCCACATGCCGCCCATGAATGCCTTGATCGGCTGCCAGTATTTCCGGACAACCAACGCGCCAGCGGTGAGCGCCGCGACGACAATCGCAATGGGGCCGCCGCCGATGGCTGCAATCGCGGTGCCGACGGTGCGAACCACGCCAGCGACGCGCATCGCCACGGGGCCGAAGCGACCCATCGAAGCGAGCGCGCCAGTCGCGCGCCAACGGGCGATGAATCCCATGACCGACAGGACCGGACCCTTGATCGCGGTCACAGCATAACCAACAGCGAGAGATGCGACGCGCAGGCCAGACAGCGCAAGCGCAGTGCCGACAACGCCCTTCACCACGCCGGGATTGCGCTGCGCGAACTCGGCAAACCCTTCGGCCATCGGGCCAACGCTCGCCATCAACGAATTGACGGCAGGCAGCAGCGCGCCACCGATCGCGACGCCCAATTCGGACGCGCGGTTTTTCGTGATCTGCCATTGCGCGTCGGTCGTCTTCAAGCGCGCGTTGAATTCGCGCGACATGCTGCCCTTCGCTTCCTCACCGCGGACAAGCGCAAGTTGCCGGCGATACTCTGCCGCGCCCGTCGACAGCTTCGCGATGTCGTCGCCGTATTCAGCGCCGAAAATGCGCGTCGACGCAACCATGCGCTGCTCGTCGGACAGGCTGTTGAGCTTTTCAAGAAGACGGAGAATCGTTCCGGTCGCGTCCTTCGCCATGCTCCGCTGTATATCGGCAGGGTCGAATCCGATCGACGAAAGCCCAGAGCGCACGCGCTTCGACTGCGCGGTCGCCGCGCCAAGTATCCCCATTACCGCATTCGATGCGGTGCCGGCGACTTCTGCCGAGCTGCCGAGCGACAAGAACGTAGAACCGAGCGCAGCAGCCTCGCGCGCTGGCATCTTCAGAGTTTGCGCCATGCCGCCAATGCGGCGCATGACGTCGATAATTTCGCCGCCCTTGGAAATGGCGTTGTCGTCAAGGTAATTGATCGCGTCCGCGAGTTCGCCGATTTTCGGAATCGGAATCCCGAACAGCCCGGCAATCTTGCCCATGTCGTCGGCAAGCTGCCCGGCGGGCATCTCGAATGCGTCGGCCATCATCGCCGAAGTGCGGACGAACCCTTCCAGCTCTTCGCGCGCGACGCCCATGCGCGCGCCAGCCGCGGCCATCTCCGCAAGCTGATTCGTCGGGATCGGGATTTCACGGCCCAGTCGCTGAATGCTGCGCGCCATCTCCGTGTAAACCGGCGTCAGGTTGCCCGCGTCATCGCGCGCGCCCTTGACTTGCTTCGCGACGCCAAGCATTGCCGTTTCAAACTCGACAGCCGTGCGAATAGGCGACAGCGTCGACGCCGCGATGACGCCGAAGGTTGCGGCAGCACCGCCCAGGGCGCCGCCCAGTTCCTTGCGGCGCGCGTTGTTCGCGTCGATGCGCGACTGAATCGTCGCAAGGCGTGCCTGCGCAGCGCGAAGTCGATCAGCCTCGCGGCCCAGTTCGGCATACTGGCGGCGCAGGTTGTCCACCGCGCGCCCTTGCTTGCCGAACACGGCAATGCCTTCCGCCATCAAACGTTGCTTCCGCTCGACGCGCACTATCTCGTCGGCGATTGCCTTCAGGCCATTCTTCGAAGTCGACATCGCATTCCGGAACGATCCGGAAATAGCGCCGCCGATAATGACGGATGCCTTTAGCGTCTTACTCGCCATCGTCTATCGGAAGCCCTTCGATCCACCACAGGAATTTAGACACCCGCATAGAAGAGATTTCCGCCAGGGACCAGCCCGTATGGCCGGCAATGGCTATTGCTCCCTGACGGAATTGTTCGGGTGTCAGCTCGTAAAAAGCGAGTAGGCCGCCTGCAAGCGCTGGTAATCGCGCAACGGCAGCTTGCGGATATCGTCGGGCGACTGTTCGCACAGGTTGGCGAACGTGTTCAGCTCGCGCGTCGCTTCGTGGCCGGCGCCGATCTGGAAGCGTTCCAGGTCGCCGGCCGTTGGTTCGCGCATGCGCAGGGACGACAGCTTCTCGCCCGCGAATTCAGCCGTGCGGGAGAGCGAAACATCAGCGAAGCCATCGGCAAGGCGGACGAATTTCGAAGGGTCTTTTTCCATTCTCGAAAAACCTTTTCTGTTGAGTTCTTGAAAGCGGGGCGCGTACGCCCCGCCGATGATCAGATGCCGAGCGCGCCGCGAAGTCCGGCCAGCACGTCGACACCGCCCTGAATGGCGATCATGTTGACGATGTCCAGTTCTTGCACCACGACGCCGCCGTGCGTCAGCTTGTAGTAGGTCAGCGAGACGGACAGCTTGATTTCCGACATCGCGCCAGGCTTCGACTCGCCGCGGTCGATCTTCGTGACCTTGCCGCGCATGTTGTGAACGACGCTGGTGACGGTGCCGTCCTGCGATTCCAGCGCCTCGCGAGCCGTGAACGGATATTGCCGACCCTCGGCGACGGTGAACATAGTCGCGATGGCCGCGTCGTCACACAGTACGGTCATTTCCGTGTCCAGCGGGTTATGACCCATCGTGACCTTGATCGGCGCGAACATGCCGCCGGCCTGGAAGTCTTCCGTCTTCAGCTCCAGAACCGGCGCAGTGAATGCGCCGATGTTGCCGGCGTAGCCGGTGCCGTCGATCGAAAGGGTGAACGCCTTGCGTACGTTGCGAGCAGCGGCCATCTTAGAAAATCTCCGACAGGTAACGGTTTGTCAGGTGCATGCGGAACGTGACCTTTTGCGCGGGATACACGCCGCTGAAGTCGAAGTCCCAATACACGTTGCCCGCCTCGATATTCGACGGCGTGTTCAGTTCCGGGTCCGCCCAGCAGTCGCCATTGACGATGGCGCCCGCGGACTTCAGGTCGCGCAGGAAGTCGCGAACGCTTTCCCTGACCTCTTCGACATACGTGCGGACGATGCCGCGATCCACGGCCCACAGGTGCGCGCGCTGGATCGAGTCCGCGATGATGTCGGCAGTGCGAACGATCGAGAGGAATTGCCACTTCGGATCGGCGGAAGTCGTGAGGTTCCCCCACAGACGGAAACCGTCTTCGCGGATGATCGTCGCGACCTTGCCGGCGTTCAGCAGGTTTGCCCGGCAGTTCGGATCGGACGAATTGAAGTCGATTCCGCGCTCCGTTCCGACGATGCCGAAAATTTCAAAGTTTGAAGGCGATGCCCAGAACCCGCGCTCCGCGTCGCTGCGCGCGATGGCTCCGGCCACGACAGCGGACGACCATGCAGGCGCGGTTTCTCCGGCCGAATTCTTCTTCAGGCATCGCGGGTCGATGACGTACACGCGGCGCGTGCCGGTATCGTCGGCGCCAGCGAGCGCCGCGGCGTCGGTCGTGGATTCCGCGTCCTTGACGATGATGGCCCGCAGACGATTCGCGATGCCTTCCAGCTCGGCGACGACAGCATTGGCTTCGCCGCTCGGTCGCTGGTGAGTGAAGCCCGGCGCGATCAGGATGCGCGGCTTCAGGCCCAAGGCGGACTGCGCGGACAGCGCGGCGTGCACGCCCTCATATGCGCCCGTGCTGGAGTTCGTCCCGCCGAGCACGTTCGCCAGAGTGGCGGCGTCGGTTTCGCCCTTCGCGACACGAATCACGACCACAAGCGCGGACGCCTGGTCGAAGATGCTGTCCAGCGCGTCGGGCAGCGTGCCGTCGGTTTCGGGGCTGGCCGGAATGACGCCGTCCGGTCCCTGCGGCGCATTCGCCAACAGCTTCGCGGCGAGTGCGCGCGAACCCGGAACCAGGACCGGAGTATTCAGCGGGAACACCGCGGCGTCTGCGCGCGGTGCCGTGCCGACGATACAGATGACGCTTGTCGCGGGGACGGCGATGGTGCGCGTGCCGTCATTGACTTCGACGACTTGGACGCCATGCAGGAACGGTTCGGACATTTCAGTTATTCCGGTTTGGTTTCAGGTTCGATACGCAATGTTCCGCCTTGCGGGTTTGCGGCTCCATTGCAGGAATGTCCGTTATCCTTCGTTCAAAATCTGCGCAAGCGCGCGCATCTGAAAATCACGTGTTGCGACGATTAGCCCGGTAGACGTGCGCTTGAGCCTTGCGCGGATGCCTCGCAACGCCTCTTCCATTCCACTTCCGGATGACTTCGTCGACGACAAATGCAGATTCCTATTGGTGGTTATCGGCAAGAAAGCGCCAAGCGTCACGCCGGCAAGGGTCCCTTTCCCGTTGCTAGACAGCTGCGTGAACTCGATTTCATAGCCGGCGCCAATACCAAGCGCAATGATTGTTGACCAGTTGTAGTCCTCGAACGGGGCGCCGGACGGGATTACCCGCGTCACGCCCTCCGGCCTGATCTGCAACGTGACCGCCGCAGTCACTGGCGCGACAATGGCCTGCGCGATGTCCTCGATAACAATCGGAATTCCAATTGTCGTAGAGACATAGCCTGCCGTCCCTTTCGCTGCCCACTTGTTCGATATGTCAATGCCGTTTTCGGAATACCCTACTTCGGCACCCTTCGCCCCATATTGGATATGCGCGAAACGATATGGGACGCCGGCCTTTTGGTAACCCGCGGCTGACGGCCCGTCGCCGATAACGTCGGGGTCAAATAGCTCTGTAAACTCTACATCCTTCGATTTCATGTCTCGTTGTACGCCGGTCCAGTCATAACGCCCGTAAAGGTCGGGTTATTCTTCGGCAGGTAATTCGCGAGCGCGGCAGTGATGGCGGCCGTGACGAACGCCGTCGACGCGATCTGCGTCGTGTTCGTGCCAGGCGCCGCAGTCGGGCACGTTGGCGTGCCGGTCAGTGCTGGCGATGCAAGTGCGGCCTTCACATCGAGAACGGCTTGCAGTCCGGTAATGTCAGTAATCGCCAGAATGATCGCGCCAGTTCGACCGGCAACGGACAGAACCGCGTCCGTCGGTGTCAGC
>JAYUIZ010000762.1:0-4042 GCA_043765595.1 Lysobacter sp.
TTCGGGAATGAATTATAGATCTTGATCTGCGGATAACCATTCGCGGCGTACCAGTCCACCGCTTTCTTCGCCGCGGCCAGATCGGACACCACGAACCCGTTGCGCGCGGACATCGGGCTTTCGCCTTCCAGGAAACCCGCGGCGACGATGCTTGGCGACAGCACGCGACCGGCGCGCTCATCGGCCATCAATGCCTGCAGGGTCGCGTTGTCGTTGCCCATGTCGCGGACCGTGGTCACGCCCGCGGCCAGGTGCAGGCCGCCCTGCCAGTCGTTGATGTGGCCATGCATGTCGAACAGGCCGGGCAGCAACATGCGCCCGCCGGCATCGACGACATGATCAACTGACGCACGTTCTTCGCCCGCGCCCGAAATCGATACGATGCGGCCGTTCTCGATCAGCAAATCCGACGCCGCGCCGACGGTCGCGCTTTCGCTGTCGAACACGCGCGCGTTGCGGATCAGGGTGGTGCCGCGAAGCGGATGCGAGAGCCGGCGCTGCAGCTCGGCCAACACCTCGCCCTCGGCCTCTTTTTGCCGGGTTTCCAGCGTGTCGGCGTTGCCCTGCCAGTCTTTTTCGATCAGCTGCAGGTAGCCGGGGGAAATGAAAGCGAAGAATCGCGGCTGGGCGTCCACCGTGGTCCAGACGAACGTAGGCGTGAAGCCGACGCCAGTCACCACCATCAGCTGGACCTTGCGCGTCTGGGCACCGCTAACCACGTCCATCTGCGCGACGGAGCGCATGCTCAGCGTGCCGCTGGGGATCAGCGGCAGCTTGCCGTCCTCGCGACGGCTCAGCGCGGCCAGCGCGACGGCCATGCTCTGCGGCGTACCGCCCAGCGCCCAATAGGCTGCGCCCGGCGTCGTCGGCTGTTCGCCGGCGTCAGAGGTCGACTTCCAGCGCGCGACGCCATTTTCGATCCGGAAGCTCTCGTCCACCGGTGCGCCGAACGTCGACAGGCCTTTCACCGCATAGGTCGCGAAAGTGCCGTCGGCGGCGAGGGTATATTCCTCCTTCAACTCCGGCCCGCGGCCGTTGTCCTTGAACAGGTAGTCGACCCGGGTCACACCGTCGTCGCCATAGACGACGATCTGATGGCCAGCCTGCTTACCGCCATCGACCAGCGCGACGTACTCGATCGTTTCCGCCGCATGCGCCACGCCGTGCGGCAACGCCAGCGCCAACAGAAGCCCAAGGAAACCACTGCGGTTCATATCCATCTCCCATACATTGAAGTGTTGCCCCTGTTGCCCCGACCGGGTCGCGATGCGCCTCCGGCCAGAGCCGAAGTCTAGCCCGTTTGCCTGTGCCCGGTCGCAGCCGTAGGCGGCATCCGGCGTCATCACGCCTATGCGGAACCGACACAGGCCGCATGGCTCAGGTCTGGCGACCGTCGAGACCGCGCCGACCGCGAAACCTGCGTTGTTCCGCTTCACTCTGGGAAGAATCGCGATCATCGCGATATCCGCACTGACCGGCGCGCTTCTGAAACGATCATGGAAGATGCCACGCAGATGCGCAGGATGTCGATCGCAACTACACAAATTCCAGCACCAGCAATGTCAACACGACGTATCGTCCGGTCTTCACAATGCTGACAATCAGCACAAAAACCGGCAGCCGCTCGCGCAGAAAACCCGCGGCTAAGGTAAGAGGATCGCCCACCACCGGCACCCAGCTCAGCAGCAGCGACCATCGACCATAGCGACGGTACCAACCCGATGCGCGCTCGATCTGCGCGGGTTTGAGCGGAAACCAGCGGCGATGCCCGAATGTGGCCGCCTGCGTTCCCAGCCACCAATTGACTACCGAGCCAAGGACATTTCCCATGCTGGCGATGCCGATCACCAGCATAGGTGGATGACCGGACAACAGCATTCCGGCGACCGCGGCCTCCGACTGCGCGGGGAGGATGGTCGCGGCCAGCAACGCAGTGAGGAAAAGACCCAGGTAGAGCATCGTGAAACTCGCGGCGGCTGTTGCCGGAATAGACGAGTCTAGTCTTTACCCGAATTAGCAGCGGCCTTTTGAAAAAATGACAAATCTCGATGGAGAAACTCATCGTCGGAAAAGCAGATCATTTGCATGAATTCATCTTCTTCAACAATCATCTTCGTTCTGACGAGCGCCCTGCTGCATCTTCACCTGTGGGAGCGACGCAAGTCGCGACAGGAGTTCACCGCTGGACCAGGGCGTGTGGGCAGGACAAGATAGAATTCCAAGACCTGAATGCACTCGCATCGCAAAGCGGCATATTGATGAACAGGCTGCACGATCGATTAGCAGACTGCATTATTTATAGCGCACGGCTTGGTCGCAAGCGACTGATTCGTATGACATCCGCAGTTGGCACGGATAGTGCATGGCTTACATCTGCGTAATCCACGCATCCCCCAAAGGACATACCCGTGAACCAGACCACCAATCAGAACGACAAGAAAGACATGCCGAATCAGCCGTCGAAGGATCCGAGCGCCACGCCGACGCCGACGCAGCCGGCTCCGAAGCCGGGTGAGAAGCACGACGATGCGAAGACCGGCACCGACAAGCGCTGAGTCCTGCGCACCGTGACCAGCGCTGCTTTCCCCAAGAAACAGCGTGCACGGATAGCGTGAAATAAAAAACCCGACCTGCATCGCTGCAGGCCGGGTTTTTTTGCGCGTGTTGCTTGCGGTCGAACGCGAAGTCGGAATTAGAACCTTGCCTTGAACTCCACGCCCCAAGTGCGCGGCTCGTTGAGAAAGCCGGTGAGGTTGTTGAAGTCGATGGCACCGACGATGGCTTCTTCATCGGTGATATTGCGGCCAAACACGGCCATTTCGTAATTGCCGTCGTTCCAGTTATAGCCGGCGCGCAGACCGCCTTCCAGCAGCGGATCGCCGGTGAATTCGGTCGATTCATAGAGGAAGAAGTTGACCTTGCCGCGATATGCCCAGTCGGTGTACACGAAAAATTCGCCGTGACTGGTCGGGATGCCGTAACGCGCGGTGACGTTGTAGACGTGCTTAGGTGCCTGCGGCAATGCGTTGCCGTCGATCAGGAACGTGCCCGCCACCGAACCTGCCGGATCGCGCATGGTGCAGCCACCGCCGCAGCCGAACACCGCGAGGCTGCTGTCCTGGATCTCGGTGTCGTTGTAGCTGGCACCCAGGGTGACGAACAGACGGTCGGTCAACCACGCCTGCAGGTCGAGTTCCGCGCCCTGCCCAACAGTGCGGTCGGCGTTGACCAGACGCGCGACATTGCTATTGCCGCCTACGGCGGTGAGCTGCTGGTCGTCCACGGTGTAGCGGTACAGCGCGAAGCCCACGCGCAGGCGGTTGTCCCACACGGTCGCTTTCACGCCGGCTTCGTATGACAGCACGGTTTCGGTGTCGGCGACGGTTACCAGTTCGTTGGCAGGCAGCGCAGCATTGGCGAACATCAGCCGGCCCTGCACGCTGGGCGCGCGGAAGCCGCGGGCGACGCGAGCGTAAACGTTGACGTTGTCGTTGACCGCATACACGGCGCTGAGATCCCAGCTGACATCGGTGTCGCTGGGGCTGACTTCGATGGGCGCGATGGGCGGGCCGAACGGGCCGATCACGCGCCGCGCGGAGAACTTCTTGCTGTCGTCGGTATAGCGCACGCCGCCGCGCAGTTTGAGTTTGTCGGTCACATCGAAATCACCGGAGGCGAACACCGCCCACGCGGTATTTTCCTGGCGCTGGGTGGCGTAGCCATTGCGCGGATTGCCGGGCGCGAGGGTGTTGTAGCTGACGCTGTCGATGTCGATGGTTTCGTCAAACCAGAACAGACCAGCCTGCCAGTCGAAGCGGCCCCATTCATTGGACTCGATGCGGAATTCCTGGCTGTACTGGCGGTGGTTGGGCAGGCCGTCGGCGGATTCGGCCGGGAACAGCGCTTCGCCGGGCACAGAAGGCGGAAACACGTAGCTGGAGCCGCCGTCGATATCTCCGCGACTGAAGGCATCGACGCTTTCGTAACCGGTGATCGAGTACAGGCTGACGCGACCAAGATCCCAGCGCATGCGCAGATTGGC
>JAYUIZ010000763.1:0-1434 GCA_043765595.1 Lysobacter sp.
CCTTGAGCTCTGTAGGCGTCCCAGCTGCAGCGTAGCTCCCACGTGAACGTTTCATTGGCAAGCAAAAAGACCCTCTTCTCTGTTTTTTTTGTACCAAAATTTTTGGAACGAGTGGGAGTGATCGAGATCGATGAAAAGAAAAAGAATCTGATCGCCGAGCGAACGACGCTCTTTGACGTGATTAGTTCTTCGGAAAGCGATAGTGTGGCGTCAAGTGCCGCGCTCGCTAGAGTGAATGCGATTGCAGCCGAGTTGGGGAAGCTTGAGATAGAGCTTGCTGACGTTTCGGACCGCATGGATGCTCGATCCTCCAGACTGGTGTCGGAAAGAGAGGAACTGCGCGGCCAACTGGCAGCGGAGCAAGAGAGATTGCTGCATGAGCGCGTGGACTGGGAAGGCCGGAACAGTGCGTTGACGGAGCGGTGCAAAGCGCTGGAAGCGTCTGCCACAGAGGCGGAGCGGATGGCGCGGCAGAAGGCCGCTGCTGACAGCGATCGCCCGGAGCGGTCGTATGCGGCTGTGGCGAAACCGCTCTTCTTTTCGCGGTCGGAGATTCGCAGTGAGGTGGAGGTGGTCAAGATCACGATTCCCCTGCCGAGAGGGTCTTCGATGGAGCAGAAGAGCAAATGTGGCAATAAGGAGATCGCCGCGCTGTTTAAAGGTGTGGCCGACAACTTCAAAGTGGACGTGGTGCGGTCGGTCATGATGTTGGCGCATGCGCTGACTGCTGGCCAGGCGTGTGAGATTGATCTGGAACTCGCGTGGGCCTCGCTCACGCTAGCGGAGCGAAGCAAGCTGGGAGTTGAGCGCATGGATGTGGCCAGTTGGGACATGATCCTGCTCTGCTGGCAGCAGCTGATTCCTCGGATGACGCACACGTCCCTCACGAACATGAAGTTTGACGGGAGCATCAGCCTCGAGGCGTGGCTCTCGCAGAACTACTCTGTGCTGCAGTTGCTAACGAGCATCAAGGTGGTGTCGGACGCTGAGGCGGTCGACCACATCTTGTACGACGCCCTGCATCAGGACTATGTCGCCAACAACGAGTCGGTGATCAAGTCGCTGCGAGTGGATAGGGACATTACTACGATCGCTATGATTGTGCAACAGGTCAGTGCGTGGAAGCACAACCGGGAGATGAAGCCGGAGGTGCTTCGTTCGACGGCGTTTCCCGCGGCAGCCAGCTCAGAGGCAGCGAAGAAGAAGAAGAAGAAGAAGCCGGCCGCTACCCCGACGGGAAAGACGACCGCTCCGGCGCCGCCGGTGGATGGCCAGACGCCGCAAAGAGCGGCCCTGTCAGGACGTCTCTGCACAGCTTGTGGCGACACAGGCCACATTCATGCGTATTGCCCGAAAACGTCGAAAGAGAAACGTCAGGAGATCAACGTGCAATGGATGAAGCTAATGGACGCCAAAGGAGTGGTCGTCATGATG
>JAYUIZ010000764.1:0-13174 GCA_043765595.1 Lysobacter sp.
TGTTGGGCTGGGCGCGCGGTGCGCGGGTGCGCATCACCACCGGCGCGCGCGCGATCTTGGCCGATGCGACGCTGGCCGATGTCGAACGCGACGGCGCGAACGCCGGTCCGCAGCTCGCGGATACGCAGCCCGACGATGTTGCCGCGATCCTGTTCACCAGCGGCTCCACCGGCGTGCCCAAGGGCGTGGTGTATCGCCACCGGCATTTCGTGACGCAGATCGCGATGATGGGCGAGGCTTTCGGCATCGCGCCCGGCGGTGCGAATTTGCCGACGTTTCCGCCGTTTGCGCTGTTCGATCCCGCGCTGGGCACCACGTCGATCATTCCCGAGATGGATCCGACCAAGCCGGCAAAAGCCGACCCACGCAAACTACACGCTGCAATTGCGCGCTTCGGTGTGGATCAGCTGTTCGGCTCGCCGGCATTGATGCGTGTACTGGCCGATTTCGGTCAGCCGTTGCCCGGTGTGAAAACGGTAATGTCGGCCGGTGCACCGGTGCCTGCGGACGTGGTTGCGACGCTGCTGGGGCTGCTGCCGCCCGACGCGAAATTCTGGACGCCCTACGGTGCGACGGAATGCCTGCCGGTCGCGATCATCGAAGGCCGCGAACTGCTGACCCTGCGCACGCGCACCGATCAGGGCGCAGGCACCTGCGTCGGTCGCGCGGTGCCGCCGAACGAAGTGCGTCTGATCCGCGTCGACGATGCCGCCATCGATACGTGGTCGGACGAGCTGATCGTGAAAGGCGGGCTGGTCGGTGAGATCACCGTTGCTGGCCCCACCGCGACCGATACCTATTTCAATCGCGATGCCGCCACCCGCATCGCGAAGATCCACGAAGCGCTGGCCGACGGTGCGACGCGCATCGTGCATCGCATGGGCGATCTGGGCTACTACGACGGCGAAGGCCGGCTGTGGTTTTGCGGCCGCAAGACCCAGCGTGTGGTCACCGACGATACGATGCTGTGTACCGAGCAGATCGAGCCGGTGTTCAATACGCACCGCGATGTGCGCCGCACCGCGCTGGTGGGCCTGGGTGATTTTGGTGCGCAGCGCGCGGTGCTGTGCGTGGAACTACGCGCGGGCGCGGCGGCTTCGGAATGGCCCCGTATCGAAGAGGAACTACGGCATCTCGGCGAAGGCTTCGTGCATACCGCCAAGGTCGAAAATTTTCTGCGTTATCCCAAAGCATTCCCGGTGGACATCCGCCACAACGCCAAGATCGGCCGCGAGAAGCTGGCGGTGTGGGCGGCGAAGCAGCGGCTGGGTTGATCCGCGCTGCGCGTGATCGGCGGCATCGACTGCGGCATCCGGGACGAAAAAAAGCTGCGGGTATCGCTACCCGCAGCCGTTGCTGCTTACTACGTTGATCAGACTTCGATCAGAACGTCACACTCCAGCTGTTGATGTAGCCAGTGTCCTGATTGGCGTTATCGTTCACGCGCAGTTTCCAAGTACCATTCAGCGCTTCGCTCGACAGGTTGACCGTGTAGGTCTGGATGATGTTGTCAGCGCTGCCGCCGGCGCGGTTGTGCAGCACGTACAGGCTGCCGTCCGGAGCAATCAGGTCGACCTTCAAATCGCCGATGTACGTGTGGACGATGTTGACAGCGACCGGCGTGGTGGCCGAGCCGTTGCCGGTGCGGCCGGAGATGGTGATCGGGCTTTCGACAGTAGTGTTGTCGCTGATCGTGTAGTCAGCACTGTTGGTGTAGGTCTGGCCGGTGGGCGGGGTGCCACTGCCGATGTAGCTTTGGATCCAGGCGACCATGGCGGCTGTTTCCGAGTACACGCCGTAATAGTTCGCCAGTGCGCAGCCTTTGCCATAGCTGACCACGCCGATGCTGTAGATCGACCCGTTGTAGGGTGCGATCAGCGGGCCGCCGCTGTCGCCCTGGCAGGAGTCCTTGCCGCCCGCCGCCAGCCCGGCGCAGATCTGGACGGCCGGGTTGAGCTTGAGGCCGCTGGCCGCGGAACTGCCATCGTAGGAAGCCGCGCACGTGGCATCGGACACCACCGGGATGGTGACTTCGCGCAGGCTGGTGGTGGTGCTGCCGCCCTGCGAGGTCGTGCCCCAGCCCAGGGTGGTCACCAGGTCGCCCGGCTTGGCTACGGCCTGCATCACCGTCGCGTCGGGCAGCTTGGCGCGGATGAGGTTGGCCGGGAACGTGCCGTTGATGCGAAGCAGGACATAATCGTTGCTATAGCTGCCGGCGGAGGAATTCACGCTGTAGTTCGGGTGCGGGATGTACTGGGCGACGCTGTACGCGGTCTGGCTGCCGGTGTTGTTGGAGCCTGCGTAGACCGTGCTCTGGCTGCCGCAATGCGCGGCGGTCAGCACCCAGCTGTCGGCGATGATGGTGCCGCCGCAGCCGGAGGTGCGCACGACGAACGAACGATCGCCAACGGCCGACACGCCGCCGACGATGCGGCCATTGAATTGATTGAACGGGGTGCTGGGCTTCCACACGCCCGGCTGCACAGTACGGTCGGCAGCGAACGAGGCCGTGGCGGTGGCGAGCAGCGACAGCAGCAGGGTACTTGAAGCAACGCGAATAGCAGTCTTCATTTCAGCTCATTTCCTTATTAAGTGATGTTTGTCGGAAGATCGTACGTGCGACGCGACGCGAAAATTTGCATTGAGTGCATGCTTGCGGGGGATATTTCCGCAAAAGCATGTTTTTAGACGCGATATCCGTAAAAGCATGCCGATCCAGAACAAGATTTTTTTAGCTCATGCTTTTTTAAGTCATGCGCTTTGAAATCATGCGCATCGCGATCGCCTTGAAACGCGGCTGACCCGCTGTTGTGATCGGCAGCGGCGCCGTACTGCGCGACACGTTTCGCGTGCATGCACGCACCGGGTGTCTGCGGTCGACCGGGCAGTCCTGTCCGTGGCGTTTAGGTGCGACAGTCGGCTTGCTGGGGTACGTCGATATTATTCGTACTGCAGGACGTGCGGTCATGACGATTCATCATAACCGCGCGTTTTATCCGAAAACGGGAATGCCATAAAGTGCTGCAAAATCAGGCGTTCCGTCGAATCGAGCGAGCGGATCCGACAGCGTGGGTCCGGCAAGAATGCGTGCAGCGAACCGGATCCGCTTCATGTTGCAATGCAGCAACGCTTACGGCGCGAAGTACGTCGAGATCGACGCATACACGTCGGAGAAGCGCGAGTAGTAATCCGGCTGGGTCGGCGCCGTGCAATACGACGTGCCGCCGTACAGGCCGCCGCGCAGCTGGTACGTGCCGCTGGAGTCCACGGTGAACAGCGCGGAGCCCGAAGAGCCGCCTTCGGTCACGCCGGTGTTCCACGCCACGCGATACAGCGGCGACTTGCCGTCGATCGACGTCGACAGGCCCGTGACCGAACCCAGCGAATACATCTTGGCGTCGCCGGCCGGATGGTGGATGCCGACGATCGACGTGCCGGTGGCACCGATCGACGCGCTGGTCCAGGACGCATACACGGCGCCAGTCGGCGGCGCGGTCTTCAGTTCCAGCAGCAGGGTGTCGCGGCTGGTATTGGCATGACGGAGATAAGCGCCACCGGTCAGGGTCACCGCGCCTGCCGCCTGCGTGGTGCCGCCGCAGGTGGTGGCCTTGTAGAACCAGTACGTCTGCAGGGTGTCGGCGACGGTCTGGGTGCTGATGCAGTGCGCGGCGCTCCAGAACAGGCGCTTCTTCGGCGAGTGGCTGTTGTTGAGCAGCGTACCGGTGCACAGATACGAGCCGCCGCTCTGGGTGAATACCATGCGCGCGACCGCTTTTTCAGCGTTGAGGAAGCCGCCGGTGGGATTGACGCGGCACACGATGTCCTTCTCGCAGCTGTCGCTTTCGCCGATTTTGGTGCCCAGCTTGGCCAACGCGCTTTCGCTGGCGATGGGGCTGGTATCGAGGTGCGAAATCTGCGGGATGGCGATACTGAAATTCTGCGGGCGCTGACCTTTCGCCAGCACGATTTCCACCGTGGCCCTGTCGCCCATCAGTACCGGCGACCAGCCGGCCTGCGGGCCGGCGAACGCGCGGCCGTTCTGCTCAAACACGCGGCCATCGTTGCCGCCGAAGCGCAGGGTGACGCCATCGGCATTGCCGCGCGCGTTGCTTTTCAGCATCAGGCCTGCGCGCATCGCGACCGCGGTTTCGGACGAAATCTCGAAGCGGGCGGCAATGCTGCCGTCGACCTGGCGTTCCCAGCCGAGCCTGGACAGCGCGATCCTGCCATTCGCGACGTTGCGTGCGAAGCCGACTTCGAACGGCTGGCCACGCTTGGCCTGATCGATGCGACGCGCTTTCAGCGCGCGCGTGTCGGCCAGCGCGGGCGAGCCCAGCGCCACCAGCGTAGGCGCAGTGGCTTCGCGTGTGGCGAATGCGGCGGCGCCCATGGCCTTGGCCATCGGCGCTTCGCTGACGAAGGCCTCGTTCATTTCCACTACCGGCGCGGCGGCCTGGGCGAAGGGTGCGGCGAGCAACGTTAAAACGATCGCGATGCAGATCCGGGTCTTGCGTACCATTGACGACTCATCCTTTTGACGTTGGTGCGATAGAGGAATACCGACACGCGGCGCGCCTTCCATGGCCGGAAAGGCCGGGAAGTGACTGCGATCGTTTCCCGAAGGTGTGGTGTATCGGAACCGTGCCGCCGCTCATGGGCCAGCAGGCGAATCGAGCGTATACGTGCCGCCCGTCTTTTTTTGGGACAGCAGTCTCTGTTCGAATGCGGGTCGCAGCGCCCTGATCGATGTTGCAATGCGGTAGTCGAAAATATTCAACAACAATGATGCGGATGACGAAACAGCCGGATATCGTCCGGCACGCGCGATGCGATGCTCAGCGGAACACGCGCTGCAGCAGCTCCGTCGTCCGCGACGCGGGATTCTGTCGGATCTGTTTTTCCTGCTCCGCGATCACATGGAACAAGCCATCGATCGCTTCGCGGGTCACATAGTCGTCGAGATCGGCGCTGCTGGCGGAACCTTGGCCGCCGCCGAGCAGCGCGCCCACGCCGCTGCCGCCGGCCTTCTTGCTGAAATCCTTGTATTTCTGGGTGACGCCCACCGATGCGGTCTGCTTCTCCACGATCGGCCGGAACGCGGCATACAGTGTCTGCTCGCTGCTGCTGCGGAAGAAATCGGTGGCGGAAGTTTCGCCGCCGCGGACCAAGCCTATGGCGTCCTGCACCGTCATCTGCCGCACCGCGTTGGCGAGAATGCCCGCCGCCACCGGCACCGCTTTCTCCGCCGCGCGATTCATCGACAGCTCGAAGGCGTCCACTTTCTTGCCGGCGCCGAGCTGACGCGCGAGATCGGCGAGTCTGCGAATTTTTTCCGGCACGAAAATCTTCACCGCCTGATCGCGGAAGAAGCCATCTTCCTTGCCCAGTTGCCGCACCGCGCGATCCACGCCCTGCGCCAACGCTTCCTTGATGCCGCGGCTGGCGTCGCCTTCGCTGAGGTTGGAGGCACTGCTGCCGCTGCCGAGCAGACGGTCCTTGAGCTGCTGTTCGATCGATTGCGCGCCGACGGCGGCGGTCGCTATCGTGAGACAGGCGGTGAGAGCAAACGCGGATCGGCGCATGAGGATCATCTTCCCGGCTGTGGATGCGTCGAGAATAACCTTGCCCAGCCCGAGTGCGTGCATGTGGACTGCGACGGACGTCGAAGCACTCGATATTCGCCCAGGCGGTCCGAACGACCAAGCCGCAAACGGCGACGCGCATCATCCCGCGCGCAGCGTGGCCGCCTGCGACCGCGGCGCGCAGTTACCAGGCGTAGCTTGCGCCGACCACGAACTGCCGCGGGCTGCCGAACAGCAGACCGCGGGTACGGTCGACGATGTATTCGCGGCCGCCGAGATTCTTCACGGTGACGAAAGCGCTCCAGCCGGTAACGCCGGGATCCCAGTTCAGGGCCGCGCTCCACACCGCATAGCCGTCGAGTTCGCCGAACTGGCCGTCGCCATTGGCCACTGGATAGCGAAGGTTGGCGAAGTCAGCATACTGGCGGCCGACATGCTGCAGCTCCACCGAGCCGTCCCACGGGCCCTTGATGTAGCCGATGCGGAATGTCGAAGTGAGTTCGGGCGCATAAGGCAGACGGTTGCCGGCGACGCTGCCGTTGGCGGCGGCGCCGGTATCGACACGGCGCAGCACCGACTCCTGGTCCGCGGTAGGCAGCCAGGTCAGGGCCGCATTGGCGTAGATCCGGCCGTCGCGGGCGGTCAATACGTCGCGGTTGTAGCCCAGCGCCAGCTCCAAGCCCGCGTATCGGGTTTCGCCCTGCGCCAGCGGCGTGCTGCCGCCGGCGATCGAGCCGACCACGACCTGATTGTCGAAGTCGGTGCTGAAGGCGGCGGCCTGGACGTCGATCTCGTTCCAGCGTGCGCGCAGCCCGGCTTCGAGGTTCAGGCTGCGCTCGGCATCGACCGCGGTGCTGGTGCCGTTGCCGGCGATCAGGTCTTCCACCCGCGGCGGCGCGAAACCTTCATGCGCCGAGGCGTAGACCTCGATCGCTTCGTCGAGCGTCCACGCCGCCGCCATGCCCCAAGTGGTCTCGCGGACGCGATCTTTGCCCGATGAGCCGCCGGCCAGGCGGTTGCTGCGCGCGAAGTCCACGCGCTCATGGCGCACGATGGGCGTTAGACGGATCGCGCCGAAGTCGAAGGTGGTGGAAACATAGGCCGACAGGGCTTCTGCGGTGCGCAGATTGTTCTCGACCAGGGCGCCGTCCTGCACCTGCGGGTTGCTGCCGTTGCGCTGGTAGCGGATCTGTTTTTCCTCGTGCCAGCGGACGCCGATTTCGCTGCTGCCGCCGGTGCCGAACAGCGTGCGCCCAAGCGACAGGCGGCTGTCCACGCCGCGGGTGTAGTAATTGCGCAGCCGGCCCTGGATGGATGCGCAAGCATCGGGGTTCACCGTCAGGCCGCGGAAGCGGGCATCGCGGAATGCGCTGCCGCACTGGGTATCGCCGGTGTTGCTGGACTGCCGCCACCAGTCGCGTTCGAAGCCGCTGTAATAGGCTGAAGTCAGCAGCTTCAGCGTTTCGGCCGGCGTCCACGCGTGACTGACCGACACTGCGGTGCGTTCGATATCGAAGTTGTCGTTGCCGAACGGATTGTATTGGGCGCCGAAGTTCGCGTATTCGGCGTCGGTGATGCCGGTGTAGCCCACCTGCGAGCGTTCCTGCAGCAGATTGGCGCGCAGCGCGATCGCATGGTGGTCGTTGAGCTGCTTCTGGTATTTGGCGAACAGATCGCCCTGCTCCAGTTGGGTATTGTCGCGGGCGCCATCGCCGCGCTTGTAGCCGAAATCCACCAGCATGCCGCTGCCGCCCACGCTGGCATGCACCGCGCCGTAGCCGCGGGTGCCTGCGGACAGTTGCACGTGGCCGGAGAACTCTTCCGGCGGCGTCGGAGTGATGTAGTTGATCGCACCGTGGATCGTCTGCGGGCCGAAGCGGAGCAGACCGGCACCTTTCAGGATCTCGATCCGCTCGTAGCGCTGAATCGGTGCGTGGTAATAGCTGGCGTTGTCGCCGTAGGGCGCATACATCGCCGGCAGGCCATCTTCCAGCAGCAGCACTTTGGTTGAACGGGTGGGGTTGCTGCCGCGGATGCCGATATTCGGGCGCAGGCCGAAGCCCTCCTCGTCGCGTACGGTTACGCCCGGCACCTTGCGCAGCGCTTCGTTCACGGTCAGTGCGCGCCCGGAAACGATGACGCTCTGGTCCAGCACTTCCGCGGTGCCCTCGGCGACGCGGTTTTCCCGGCGGTCGCCCACCACTTCAATCGTGGCCAGCGTGCCGTCGTCGACGCCAACGCCGGTTTCGGCCCGGCCCGGTTGCGGGGCAACATAGAGGAGTGCGATGCCCAGACCGTAGGCGAGCGAGTGGACACGAAGCATGATGGGGGATGCTCAAGGATGAGAATGATTATCATCATACGCATCTAGGGGCTGTTGTTGCAATAGATTCTCATTCTCAATATTCGCCTGAGGCTTGGGTTTCGTCCATGATCTGCGCCGTTTACGCCGGCCGCACTGCAGCAGGCCGGCCCTGGAGACGCGCATGAAAATTCTGGTGACAGGCGGCGGCGGTTTTCTCGGCCACGCGCTGTGCAAAGGCCTGGTCGAACAGGGCCACGAAGTCGCGAGTTACAACCGCGGGCACTACCGCACGCTGGAGCCCTTGGGCGTGCATCAGATCCAGGGCGATCTGGCGAATCGCGACGCACTGGTCGCGGCCTGCGCGGGCGTGGAGGCGGTGTTTCACAACGCCGCCAAGGCCGGCGCCTGGGGCAGCTACGAGAGCTACCATCTCGCGAACGTCGTCGGCACCGACAACGTGCTGGCCGGCTGCCGCGCGCACGGCATCGGCCGGCTCATCTACACCTCCACGCCCAGCGTGACCCATCGCGCCACCCATCCGGTGGAAGGCGGCACCGCCGACACCGTGCCCTATGGCGAAGATTTCAAGGCGCCGTATGCCACCACCAAGACCATCGCCGAGAAAGCGGTGCTGGCTGCCAACGGGCCCGACCTCGCCACCGTCGCGCTGCGGCCGCGGCTGATCTGGGGCCCGGGCGATCAGCAACTGCTGCCGCGGCTGGCGTCGCGGGCGAAAGCCGGGCGGCTGCGGTTCGTGGGCGGCGGCCACAATGTCATCGACACGACTTATATCGACAACGCCGCGCAGGCGCATTTCGATGCCTTCGCGCATCTGGCGCCGGGCGCGGCCTGCGCGGGGCGCGCGTATTTCATCAGCAACGGCGAGCCCAAGCCCGTGCGCGAGATCGTCAACGCGCTGCTGCGTGCGGCCGGCGCGCCAACGGTGGAAAAGAGCCTGCCCTTCGGCGCGGCCTACGCCATCGGCGCCGCCTGCGAATGGCTGTGGCCGCTGCTGCGGCTGAAGGATGAGCCGCCGCTGACGCGATTCCTCGCCGAACAGCTCAGCACCACGCACTGGTATTCGATGGCGCCGGCGACGCGCGATTTCGGCTACATGCCGCGGGTGACGATCGAAGAAGGATTGAAGCGATTGGCAGCCTCTTGCGCGGATGCAGGAAAGGCCTGATCGCGCTTGGCTCCTTCCTCCGCGACGCGGGGGAAGGCCGGAATGGGGCCATCAAGCGCAACGCACGACCGGGGCGGACCGCCATCCGCCCGCTAGAATGGCTGCATGACCGCATCCCCCTTCGATTGGAAACCGCTGGCCGGCCGTGCGCTGGAAACCGCGCTCAACCGCGCCATCGCCCTGGACCCTGACACCCGCGATGCATTGCAGCCGCTGGATGGCCGCAGCGTGGTGCTGGCGCTGGACGCCGCCGAGGCGCCGCTGGCGATGCGCCTGCAGGTGGATGGCGAGCGGTTGCGGGTTGGCCCGGTTGATCCTGCCCAGACGCCCGATCTGGCCGTGCGCAGCACCTTCGGCGGGGTGCTGTCGCTGGGCATGCAGACGCTGCTGCCAAAGCTGCTGGGCAAACGCGATAACGATACCGACGCCGTGCCGGTGGGGCGGATGCGGATCGAAGGCGATGCTGAACTCGCGCGTCGCCTGCAGCGCCTGGCCGAGCGTTTCGATCCCGACTGGCAGCAGCCCTTCACCGCCGTGTTCGGCGATGTGATCGGCGTGCAGATCGCGAACGGCGTCGCCGCGGCGCTGCGCCAAGCGCGCGTGGGCGGCCAGAAATTTGCCGAGAGTGCCGCCGAATACCTCACCGAGGAATCGCGCGACGTGGTACCGCGCGCGGAACTGAATGCGTTCTACGACGATGTCGATACCTTGCGCGACGATGCCGAGCGCCTCGCCGCGCGGGTCGCACGCCTGAACAAGCGGATGGCGTCCATGAGCGCTGCGTCATGATTGCGCTGCTGCGCGCGGCGCGGATCGGTCGTGTCCTGATCCGTTATCGATTGGACGACCTGCTCGACGACACCCCCGCAGAGCGCTGGCTCAAGCTCGCGCGCCCGTTCGTGCCGCGTGCGTCGCGGGAGATCGCGTTGCAGCCGCGCGGCATGCGCCTGCGCCTGGCGCTGCAGGAGCTGGGGCCGATCTTCGTCAAGTTCGGGCAGATCCTGTCGACCCGCCGTGACTTGATGCCGCCGGACATCGCGGTGGAGCTGTCGCTGCTGCAGGACCGGGTGGCGCCGTTCGACGGCGAAACCGCGCGCCGCATCGTGGAAGAGTCGCTGGGCCAGGACATCCGCGAAGCCTTCGAGCATTTCGACACCACGCCGCTGGCGTCGGCGTCGATCGCACAGGTGCACGCCGCGCGCCTGCCCGGCGGTCGTGAAGTCGTGGTGAAAGTGCTGCGTCCCGACATCGAAAAACAGATCGACGGCGATATCGCATTGCTGGGCAGCATCGCGGCGCTGGTAGAGCGCGCGCATCCCAACGCCGACAAGATCCGGCCGCGGGAAATCGTGCGCGAATTGGAAACCACGCTCGCGGCCGAACTCGACCTGCAGCGCGAGGGCGCCAACGCCTCGGTGATCCGCCGATTCTGGATGGGCAAGGACGGCCAGGATTCGCCGGACCTCTACGTGCCGGACGTGATCTGGAGCCATACCGCCGAGCGCGCGCTCACCCTCGAACGCGTGTACGGCATTCCCAGCGACGATATGGCCGCGCTGGACGCCGCCGGCATCGACCGCAGCGCGCTGGCCGCGAAAGGCGTGCGCGTGTTCTACACCCAGGTGTTCCGCGACAACTTCTTCCATGCCGACGCGCACGCCGGAAATATCTGGGTCGACAGCGACCCGACGCGCAAGGACAACCCGCGCTTCATCGCGATCGATTTCGGCATCGTCGGCCAGCTGTCGCGCGAGGATCAGTACTACCTCGCCGAGAATTTCATGGCGATCTTCAATCGCGACTATCGCCGCATCGCCGAGCTGCACGTGCAGGCCGGCTGGATTCCGTCGCATGTCCGCATCGACGAACTGGAAGCGGCCGCGCGCGCGGTGTGCGAACCGTACTTCACCCGGCCGCTGTCGGAAATTTCGCTGGCCGAGGTGCTGATCAAGGTGTTCCGCACCGCGCAGAAATACGAATTGACCCTGCAGCCGCAGCTGATCCTGCTGCAGAAGACGCTGCTGAACATCGAAGGCGTGGGCCGGCTGTTGGACCCGAAGCTGGATATCTGGGCGGTGGCCAAGCCGGTGCTGGAAAAGATCCTGGTCGAACGCTACAGCCCGCAGCGGCTGGCCGGCGAATTCCGCAAGCGACTGCCCGAGCTGATCACCCGCGCGCCGGACATGCCGCAGCTGCTGCACACGTGGCTGCGCCAGCAGGTCGACGGCAAACACGAACTGGCGCTGCGTTCCAACGATCTCGCCGATCTGGCGAAGACCATGAACGCGATGCAGCGCCGGATCGTGTCTGCGATTCTCGGCACTGGTCTGTTGGTTGTGGCGGCGGTGCTGTTCGCGCTGGAAGCCGGCGGCCCGAACGTGTTCGACGTGCCGGCGGCGGCTTGGATCGCCGGTCTGGGCGGGCTGTGGGGGCTGATCGCAGCTTGGCCGCGACGCTAGCGCGTTTCATAAGTTGCGCTTCGTAGGCTGGGGCTGAGCGCAGCGAAGCCGAGCCTGTTGGGGGCAACTGCGATTGACCCGATGCGATGCTGGGCTTCGCTGCGCTCAGCCCAGCCTACGACATATGTGAACCCCTTCGCGTCCAATCCAGCCGGCAGATCAAGATCAAGAGCGGCGCTCAGGTGCCAGCTTAAATGCGGGTATTGATGCAATTTTGAAATGAATCGTGGGGATACCTCATGCCCTGGCCCGCCGTCACGACCATTCCGCTTGAGGTTGCAGTGGTCGATGCGGCTTCGATCAGCGTCCGTTGCAATCTGACAGGTGGCAGTGGCGGGCCAGGGCCCGCCTGACGACGTTTACTTCGCCGCCTTCGCGAAATCCCCCGCCGCGAACACGCTGATCGCTTCGGGCTTGATGTGCTTGCGGATCGCCGCGTTCACGTTGTCCACGGTCAGCGCTTTCAACTTTGCGTCGAAATCCGCGGCCCACGCCATCGTGCGGCCCATGTACAGATTGCGCGACAGCGAACCGGCAACGCTGCCGTCGCTGGCGCGGTTCTGCTGGCGACGGGTCAGCAGGTCGTTGACTGCGCTTTTCAGCTCGTCGGCGGTGATGCCGTCGCGAACAAAGCGGGTCAATTCTTCGCGCATGGCGGCGTCGAGGCGGGCGACGTTTTCCGGCGCGGCGATGGCCTGGATGCCCAGCAGTCCGGCATCGTCGCGACCTTGCGGGGCGCTGTCGGCGACGATGCTGCTGCTGACGTTGTAGCTCAGGCCGTCCTTCTGGCGCAGGCGGTTGCCCAGGCGCGAATCCAGCGAGCCGCCGCCCAGCACGCTATTGGCGATCATCAGCGCGGGGTAGTCGGCGTCGGTGTCGTTCAGCGACAGATTCGCGCGCGCCATCACCACCGCGTTGGCCTTGTCCGGCGTTTCCAGCCGCAATACGCGCGCGGCGACGTCGGTGTAGCGCGTGGGCACCGGCGCATAGGGCTTGGCGCTGCGCCAGTCGCCGAACAGGGCCTGCAACTGTGCCTTCATCGCCACCGGATCGAAATCGCCGACGACCGCGATCTCGCCTTCGGCGGTGCCGTAGAAATCGCGGTGGAACGTGATCGCGTCCTCGCGCTTGAGCGCGCGCAAATCGACCAGGCTCTGCTCGATCGACGTGTAGGCGAACGGGTGATCCTTCGGCCACGGATCGAAGTATTCGCCCATCGCCATGCCGACGACCGTGCCCGGTTCCTTGCGTGCGTTTTCCAGACCGGTGATCGACTGCAGTCGGAATTGTTCAAATTCGGTATCCGGGAAACTCGGGTTGCGCAGCACGTCGGCCGCCAGCGCGAGCGCATCGGCCAGATGTTCGCGCCGCGAATTCAGGCCGATGCTCGCGCTCTGCACGCCGCCCGACACGTCCGCGGTGGTTTTCAGCGCCTCGAAGCGCTGCGCGATCTGTTCGCGGCTCATCATCTTGCTGCCGCGCATCAGCATGTCGCCCGCGGCGCTGGCGGCTGGGTCGGGGCTGCGCTTGAGCGATTCGACATCGCCGAAGCGGAACGTCGCGTTGAAGGTCACGGTGTCGCCGCGGGTGTCCTTGGGCAGCAGCGAGACTTTGAGCTTGTCGCCGATCATGAAGGTTTCGG
>JAYUIZ010000765.1:0-4010 GCA_043765595.1 Lysobacter sp.
GGACCGCTACGCCCGCTGCTGCCTTGACGGCACCGCGCATGTGGCGCCGGAGGATTTCGTCGCCGCGCTGGATCGCGCAGCAGGTATCGAGCTGTTCGCGCTGCGCTATCGTGAATATGCCGAATCGACGGCGTTTCCATCGCTGACCGATAGCTACCGCGCGCTGGGGGTCGAGCGCGTGGGTGCGGGGCTGAGGTTTTCGGATGAGCCCATCGCGCGCCAGCTGCGCGAGGCGATGACCGTGCGCGTGCCGCAGGATTGAAAGTTGCGACGTGTTAGGCCTAGCGGCGATCAATCTGCCAGCTTCGTCGCCACCGATTTGATCAGCTTGTCGATAGCGGACTGGTATTCCTCGTCGTCCACGAAATCCCGGAATTCACCGGCGTCGTAGAAGCGGCCGTAGCAGAACTTGCAGCTCTCGAAGCGGATGTGCGGCTGGTGCGGGTCGACCATGTGGATCAGCGGATAGTGGTCGCAGGCCGGGCAGAGCAGGGTGATGGCGGCGGGCGCGGTCGGATCGAAGAATACGTTTTCAGCGGGCGGCGCCGGCTCGACCAGGTCGATCGTTTCCGCTTGGTCGCGTAGTTGCTCATGCGCCATCACCTCGAACCACATGCCCTTGCAGCCTTTGCAGCGATGGACTGGCTCCTCCAGATCGGCGAGCAGGTGCATCGGAGATTGGCATTTGGGGCATTGCATGGGCGGCGACCGGTTCGAGCACTGGGTGCCATTCTGCCGGAGCGCGGCGATGCCGTCTGTGTCGCTTTCAGTCGCCAAGCAGCTTCACAAAACGCACCGCGCCGTCGGAAAAACCGCAGGCGCGGTAGAAAGCATGGGCTTCGGTGCGGTGGCCGGCGCTGGTGACTTCCAGCCGCGCGGCGCCGCCGGTACGGGCGCGGCGCTCGGCATCGCGCAGCAGCAGGCGACCCACGCCGCGGCCCTGGGCATCCGGCGAGACCACCAGTGCGGTGACCCGGCAGGTAGTGGTGTCCAGCGGCAAGTAATACATATAGTCCAGCGCCATCAGGCCGCACACCGCGCCGTCGATGCGGGCCAGCATCAGTGCCTGCCTGTCGTTATGGAGAACGGTGGCGATGCGTTCGGCGGCGTCAGGCGGCTCGCATGGATAACCCAATTGGGTCAACAGGACGGCGACATCATCGGCATCGGCCGGAACCGCGCCGCGCAGATCGATACGGAGATCGAAGTCCGCGGCATCGGCCGGGGGCTGCGCGCCCGTGGTCACCGGTCAGCGCGTGCCGTACACGACCACGGTCTTGCCGCGGGCGTGCAGCTTGTTGTCGGCCTGGAGCTTCTTGAGTACGCGGCCGGCCATTTCGCGGGAACAGCCGACCAGACGGGCCAACTCCTGACGCGAAACGCGCAACTGAGTGCCCTGCGGGTGGCTCATGGCCTCCGGCTCGCGCGTCAAGTCGTGCAAAGCGCGGATGATGCGGTCGGTCACGTCTAGGAAAGCCAGACGGCCGGCCTTGCGGCTGGTGTCGAGCAGTCGGCGCGATAACTGGGCGCCGATGGCGTAGATCAGCTGCGCCGCGTCGCCGCCCAGCGGGCCTTCCAGCAGTTGGTACAGGCGCTCGTAGCCGATTTCGGCCAGTTCGCACTGGGTGCGGGTGCGCAGGATCACTTCGCGACGGTCGCTTTCGATGAACAGCCCCATCTCGCCAACGAATTCGCCCGGGCCGAAATAGCCCAGCACCAGCTCGCGGCCGTCTTCTTCCTCGGTGATGATGCTGACCGAGCCGGAGATCACGTAGTAAAGAGTGCCCGCCGGGTCGCCCGGACGGAACACCTCGGTACGCGGTGGATAGCGGCGGCGGTGGCAGTGCGAAAGGAATCGCTCAATGGTCGCAACAGTGGGAGCGAGCGGATTCGCGTTGCGTCGGAGAGGGGTCAGCGTGGCCACGGGTGGTGTGTTCATGCGAGCCAGAACGGAGGGGTAGACAAGATTAGGCCTTTGTCACGTTCCCGGCAAACGGTGATCGTAGACTGTGCGCGATCGCGATCCGAGTTGCACCGCAGCGCCCGCTCCCCCGGGTGGGCCGCAATGCCGCATAATCGCGCCCCCAACCTCTCGCCCCAAGGAATCGATGCCGTGGTCAAGCCACTGCCGCGTCTCAAGTTGCAAGGTTTCAACAACCTGACCAAAGCGCTGTCGTTCAACGTCTACGATGTCTGCTATGCGGTGTCCGAAGAGGAGCGCCAGCGCTACATTGCGTACATCGACGAGGAATACAACGCCGACCGGCTGACCCAGATCCTGACCGACGTGGCCGAGATCATCGGCGCGAACATCCTCAATATCGCCCGCCAGGACTACGATCCGCAGGGCGCGTCGGTGACCATCCTCATTTCCGAGGAGCCGGTGATCGACAAGAAGGACGCCGGCAAGGAGATTATCTCCGACGCCGTGGTCGCGCACATGGACAAGTCGCACATCACGGTTCACACCTATCCGGAAACGCATCCGGATAACGGTATCGCGACCTTCCGCGCCGATATCGACGTTGCCACCTGCGGCGTGATTTCGCCGCTGAAGGCCCTGAACTACCTGATCGAGAGCCTTGAATCCGACATCGTGGTCATGGATTACCGGGTGCGCGGTTTTACCCGCGACATCAAGGGCCGCAAGCACTACATCGACCACAAGATGAATTCGATCCAGGATTATCTGGCGAAGAACATCAAGTCGCGCTACGAAATGCTCGATGTGAACGTGTATCAGGAGAATCTGTTCCACACCAAGATGCATCTGAAGGATTTCGACCTCGACAACTACCTCTTCGAGGAGAAGGCTAAAAACCTCTCTTTCAAGGAGCGGATGAAGATCGAAGCGCGCCTGCGTCGCGAGATCGAAGAGCTGTATCAGGGCCGTAATCTGGCGGAGTGATTCGCCGCCTGCATCATCTGCGAAAAGCCGGCGAAAGCCGGCTTTTCCTGTCGTAGGGTGGGCCCTGGCCCACCACCCCAACGTATCCGGTCGCTCCATCCAATGATCGAAATGATGTCGACCAGTGTTTGTTGCTATCTGGCGAGTCGTCATGGTGGGCCAAGGCCCACCCTACACGCGGTATGCGACGGCCTTCATCACTTTCGACGCCGCCGCCATCAGCGCAGGCAAGGGCTGCGGCAGGATCCGTGCGCCGGCGGCTTCGGCGTGCTCGGCGTGACGCGCTTCGTCCGCCTTCATCGCCGTCAGGATCGCGCGGCTGCGTGCGTCGGCCGGCGGCAGGGTTTCCAGGTGTTCGTCCAGATGCGCTTCGACCTGGCGTTCGGTCTCGACCACAAACCCCAAGTTCCAGCCATCGCCGCGCAGCCCCGCGAGCAGGCCGATGGCATAGCTGCCGGCGTACCAGACCGGGTTGAGCAGGCTGGGCCGGCTGTCGAGTTCGCGCAGGCGGTCCGCGCACCAGGCGAGATGGTCGGTTTCTTCCTGCGCGGCGGCCTGCAATTGCGCCCGCGTCTGCGGGTCGCGCGCGACCGCCGCTTGGCCAACGTAGAGCGCCTGCGCGCAGACCTCGCCGACATGGTTGATTCGCATCAGCCCCGCGGCATGGCGGCGTTCGGTGTCTTCCAGCACCACGTCGGCCAGGTCCTCGCCGGGGTTCGGGCGTGCGGCAGGCGGGGAACCGGCAATGGTCTCCAGCGCGTTCTGCGCGTCGGCGAGCAGGCGGTCGAAAGGCGAGAGTGCGCGGGGCATTCGGGTGCGGGTCGTGTTCATGGGAGACATTCTGATAGGAATTCGAGCGGATGTTGCACCGGCCGGTCGGTGCCGTTTGCCAGATGCAGCCGACAGCTGATGTTGGCGCTGAGCAACCGGGCCGCGCCGCTGGCGGCGAACTGATCCAGCAGGGGCTGGCGGAAGCGCGCGGCGCGCGCCGGATCGGTCAGCATCTGCGTTCCAGCGGCTCCACAGCAGCCGAAGCCTGCATCATCGATAACGACGATTTCCAGCCTGGGCACCCGCGCCAGGAGGTCTTGCAGGGCGCGCA